>JBBSVB010000052.1:0-11008 GCA_038233875.1 Actinomycetales bacterium
CTGGTGGTGGGCTATCCCCCGCCGCTCATCGACCCCGAGTTTGGCGGTGCCGATATCCATCCCCCGATACAGCTGGGACGCATCCGCGTTGATGATCTCACCGCCCAACGCATCACCCAGCCCCAAGCCCAAAAAGCTCTTGCCACTCGCAGTAGGCCCAATCACCGCCACGATCGGCCGCTGCGAGCGCTGGGAAGTGGCCACGCCCAGAGTCTGGCACGGCTGAAGCACGCCACCGGCGAGCACCCGACATACTGACCCCATGGCCGACACCGAAGGCGCCCAACAGATCATTCAGCTCCACGTCATGGCCGATGCCACCGGCGATACGGCTGCCCGAGTGGCCCGCGCGACGGCCGCTCAGTTCCCCGCACACCGGATGCGCATCGTCCGGCACGCTCGGATGAATACCGAAGCCAGCATGATCGCCGTGCTCGACCAGGTCGACACCCAAGACGCTCCCGCGGTCGTCTTCTCGACCGTCACCCACACGGCGCTCCGAGAGTTTCTTGCCGCCGAGTGTGAGAGCCGCGGCATTCGGCATACCGAACTCCTGGACTCTGCCGTGGCGTTGCTGCAGGAGGTCACCGGCGCTGCGCCGGACCAGAAGAGCCGCCCGGTCGGAGTCGGCGAGGACTATTTCGCGCGCATCCAGGCCATGGAGTTCTCGATCGCCAACGACGACGGCAAACTGCACAACCCCCTGCGCGACGCCGACATCGTGCTGATCGGGGTCTCCCGCTCGGGCAAGACGCCGCTCGCGATGTACCTGGGTTACCTCGGCTATCGCACCGCGAACATCCCGCTGGTTCCCGGTATCGCCACCCCCGAAGAACTCTGGACCGTGCAACGCCACAAGATTGTCGGCCTCACCATCGACCCTGAGCGCTTGCACGCGATCCGCAGTCGCCGTGTCACCGCAATGGGCTCCACCATCGACCGCTCGGGGTATGCCGACCTGGGCCGGATCTTTGACGAGCTCGACGAGATCTCGGCGCTGCAGCGCAAATTTGGTTGTCCGATCATCGACACCACCGAGCTTGCGTTGGAAGAGGCGGCAGGCCGAGTCATCGAAGTGCTCGAAAAGCGTGCCCCCGCCTTCGGCCCGTAACAACCGCCCACTAGCCGCTGTCGGAGCATCGCGATAGCCTCACAAACACCTCGACACATTGGAGTGACGATGACTGACACCTACCTCTTTGACCTCGCCGACGGGGACGCGTCGATGCGCTCCGTGTTGGGCGGCAAAGGCGCCAACGTCTCCGAAATGATGCGTCTGGGGGTGCCCGTGCCCGATGGCTTCACCGTCAGCACCGGGGCCAGCGTCGCGGCCATGGACGCCGGGGGGCAATGGCCCGACGGGCTATGGGACCAGACGGCCGCGGCCTTGACGCGTATGCAGGAACGCACCGGCAAGACCCTCGGCTCGGCCACCAACCCGTTGCTGGTCTCGGTGCGATCCGGGGCCGTGGTCTCGATGCCGGGAATGATGGACACCATCCTCAACCTCGGCATCAGCGCCGAAACCGTCGATGCGCTGGGCCACGAATCCGACAATCCCCGGTTCGCCTGGGACTCCTACCGCCGCTTCATCCAGATGTATGGCGAAGTCGTCGAGGACGTTCCGGCTTACGCCTACGGGGATGTCCTGGAGGCGATGAAGCGCGACCGTGGTGTCGAGCACGACACCGACCTGACCACCGACGACCTGACCGAGTTGGTCGAAAAGTTCTTGGCGGTCTCTCGCGAACACATGGACGCGGAGTTCCCGGCCGATCCCCTCGATCAACTGCGCCGAGCTATCGACGCGGTGTTCCGCTCCTGGCAGACCAAGCGGGCCGGGGTCTATCGCCGGGCTCACGGCATCCCCGACTCGTTGGGCACTGCGGTCAACGTGATGCAGATGGTTTTCGGCAACCGAGGCCAGACCTCGGCCACCGGAGTGTGCTTCACCCGCAACCCCTCTAACGGCGCCAAAGAGCTTTACGGCGAGTTCTTGCTCGACGCCCAGGGCGAGGACGTCGTCGCGGGCATCCGAACCCCCCGCCCGCTGGCCGAGATGCAGGAGGTGCTTCCAGAGGCTTTCCAGCAACTCGTCGACACGATGCGCCGTCTCGAAGAGCACTACGGCGACATGCAGGACATCGAGTTCACCGTCGAGGAGGGCACGCTCTACCTCCTCCAAACCCGCTCTGGCAAGCGCACCGCCGCCGCAGCGTTCAAGATCGTGCGCGACATGGTTGACGAAGGCACCATCGACAAGGAGCAGGCCCTGCGCCGAGTCGATGCGGCCCAGCTCGACCAGTTGCTACACCCTGCGATCGCTCCTGACCACGGTCAGAAACCCATCACCAAGGGCCTGAACGCCTCCCCTGGCGCCGCCGTTGGTGCCATCGTCTTCGATTCCGACGTCGCCGAAGCCCGTGGCAAGGCTGGCGAATCCGTCGTGTTGGTTAGTTGGGAAACCTCACCCGACGACATCGCCGGCGTCATTCAGGCCCAAGGGGTCTTGACGGCGCACGGCGGAATGACGTCGCACGCCGCCGTCGTCGCGCGCGGCATGGGCACCCCCTGTGTGGCCGGGGCCTCGGCCATCAGCATCGACCTCGACGCCGCGACCTTGACCGTCGGTGAGCACGTCCTGAAAGAGGGCGAGACCATCACCTTGGACGGGTCCACCGGCGAGGTGTATGCCGGGGCGCTCGATCTCGTCCCCCCGCAGCTCAACGAAGACTTCTCCGCGATCGTCTCGTGGGCCGACGACATCCGACGGCTCGGAGTGCGGGCTAACGCCGACACCGGCGCGGACGCCGCGAAGGCACGAGAGTTTGGCGCCGAGGGCATAGGCCTATGCCGCACCGAGCACATGTTCATGTCGCCCGACCGGTTGCCCGCGATGCGCTCGATGATTTTGGCCGCCGACGAGCAGGCCCGAGCGGCGGCCCTGGAGTCGATCTTGCCGATGCAGCAAGAAGACTTCGAGGCAATCTTCACCGCAATGTCAGGGTTGCCGGTGACGATCCGGTTGCTGGACCCGCCGCTGCACGAGTTCTTGCCCGACCTAGTGGAGCAGTCCTTGCTCGTGCAGCGACTCGAGTTGCAGCACGGCGACCCAGATGAGGTGGCCCGCGAGCGCCGGGTGCTCGATCAGGTCAAAAAGCTCACCGAGATGAACCCGATGCTCGGCACCCGTGGCGTGCGTTTGGCGCTGCTGTACCCGGAGATCCCGGTGATGCAGGTGCGCGCGATCGCGCGTGCGGCCTTCGTGGTCTCCGCTGCCGGTGGCGAGCCCAAGGTTGAGATCATGGTGCCGCTAGTGGCCTTCGCCGAGGAGTTGCGACGGATGCGCGCGACGATCGAGCACACGTTGGAGGAAGAGTTCGCGTCGTCTGGGCAACGCTTCGATTACACGATCGGCACGATGATCGAGATCCCCCGCGCCGCCGTGGTCGCTGCACAGATCGCCGAGCACGCCGATTTCTTCTCGTTTGGCACCAATGATCTGACCCAAACCGGGATCGGCATCTCGCGCGACGATGCTGAGGGCAGTTTCTTGGCGGCATACCAAGACCAGGACGTGGTCCCGAGCAACCCGTTCGCGACGATCGATGCCGACGGCGTGGCCGAGCTGGTGCGAATCGGAGCCGCAGGGGGACGGGCGACCACGCCCGACCTCAAACTTGGCGTGTGCGGTGAGCACGGCGGCGACCCCGCCTCTATCGCCATCTTCGAGGGTCTGGGATTGGACTACGTATCCTGCTCGCCCTACCGAGTGCCCATTGCGCGGTTTGCTGCGGCCCGGGCGGTGCTCGACGCGCAGGACTAGCCAGTTTCATCGAGGGCGGCCACCGACCTAGGTGGCCGCCTCGTCGTAGGTGTATACCTCCATGCCGTCGACCCATACGCGCAACGGGCGCGAGGCGAAGTCCAGCGGGTCGCCGCTCCACAGCACGAGGTCTGCGTCCTTACCGACCTCCAAAGAGCCGACCCGCTCGGCGACGCCCATCACGGTCGCGGGGTTGATCGTGACCGCCCGCAAGGCCGCCGAGCGGTCCATGCCTTCTTTGACTGCTAAAGCGGCCTGAGTGATCAAGAACTCGATCGGCACCACGGGGTGGTCGGTGATGATGGAGACCGCGACACCCGCGCGGTCCAAGATGCCCGGCCCCTTGGGGCTGCGGTGGCGGACTTCGACCTTCGAGCGCGACACAATCATCGGGCCGTAGAGCACCGGAACCCCGCGCTGCGCCAACAGGTCGACCAGCAGATACCCCTCGGTGCCGTGGTCGAGCACCAACTCGTACCCGAACTCCTCGGCGATGCGCAGGGCAGTCGCAATGTCATCAGCACGGTGGCAGTGCTGACGCCACGGGATCTGCCGCTCCAGCACCATGACCAGCGCCTCATGCACCAGATTGCCCTCGACTGGCGTGGTGTCAGGGTCAGCCGCAGCCTTGCCCAGTGCGACCTGATGGGCCCGAGCGGCCGTGAACGCCTCGCGCAGCGTCAACGCCACCCCGAGCCGGGTCGAGGGTGTTTTGCCCTTTTCGCCGTAGATGCGCTTCGGGTTCTCCCCCAGCGCAGACTTCAAACCCGAGGGCGAGCGCAACACCATCTCGTCGACATACGTGCCGTGGGTCTTCATCGCCACGGTCAGCCCGCCGATGGGGTTGCCCGAGCCGGGGTTGACGTTGACCGAGGTCACGCCACCGGCGAGTGCGTCCGCGAAACCCTGCTCACGCGGGTTGATGGCATCGATGGCTCGAGCCGCGGCCATCACCGGGTTGGTCATCTCGTTGATGTCCTCTCCTGCCCACCCTTCGCCTTCTTCGGAGACTCCCAGGTGCACATGGGCGTCGATCAGGCCCGGCAGCAGCCACGCACCGCCGGCATCAACGACGTCGGCATCGACCGGAATTTCAACGGCTACACCGAGTTCGACGATGGCCGAACCCTCGACGAGCACGGTGCCGGTGAACGGCTCCCCGACGACGGGAACGACAGTGGCATTGGTGATTGCGAAGGTCATGGCTCTCACCATAAGTGCAAATGTGAGGCATCACTCATGCAAAAAATGAAGTTCACCTGCGAAAGCCCTTGATAAAACGCTTGCAGTCCTGCGAAAGTAGGGGGGTTAGGTGCAGGGCAGTGCATGACCACCCCGCGACTGACCATGGCCCCCTCCGGCCGTCACGATTTTACGCCACAACGCGGTGGTTAATCACGCCCGGACGTAGCTCGATGTGAGTCGCAACCACTCACCATCGAAACATCTACGACCGGCGCAACGTTACACGAGGGCGGGAAGTGCTTGCGCATCCTCTCCCTATCGATTTCACCCGCGCTGTCAGGGGTCTTTCCCGGCAGCGATACGGACCGACGAAGCAACAAGGAGCACTTAGATGGATTGGCGCAGTCGCGCTGCATGTTTGGAAGAAGACCCCGAGCTCTTCTTCCCGATCGGCAACACCGGCCCGGCCCTGCAGCAGATCGAGGAGGCCAAGGCCGTGTGTCGCACGTGCCCGGTGCTCGATACCTGCTTGAAGTGGGCCTTGGAGACCGGCCAAGACGCTGGCGTATGGGGTGGGCTCTCCGAGGACGAACGCCGCGCGTTGAAGCGCCGCAAAGCACGAGCACGCCGGGCTGGCTAAGCCAGAGGCTCACTCACCGGCCGAAGCCGCGCGACGAACCTTGCTGAGGTTCCGCGCGGCTTCGTCTTTTCCCACGACATCGTCCCGTGCACGTCCCCAAGCAGAGCCTCGACGATCTGCATACCCAGGCCTGAGTTTGGCGGCTGCTCTTGGCCCTCCGGCAATCCCGAGCCGTTATCGCGGACCCACACCGTGAGGATGTCTCCCTCGGCGTCGGCCGCGCGTTCGGCGTGCACCCGCACCCAGGGGCTGGCAGCACCCGGTGCCCGGGGTCCGGTGAATCCGTGCTCGACGGCGTTGTGGACCAACTCGGCCAACACCATCGCCAACGGTGTCGCGTCCTCGGCCCTGAGACGACCGAACGACCCCTCCAAGGCGCACTCCACCTGGACATCCCGAGCGGCCACCTCTGCCGTGGCCCGCAGAATGCGCGTCGCCACCTGATCGAAGTCGGCCGTTTCGTCGAAGCGGTGGCTCAACGTGTCGTGCACCATCGCCACGGTGCTGAGACGTCGCCCGGCTTCGCGCAGAGCAGCTTTTGCCGCCGGGTCCTCCATCCGCCGTGACTGCAACCGCAACAGCGCCGACACGGTTTGCAGGTTGTTTTTGACCCGGTGGTGCACCTCGCGGATCGTGGCGTCCTTGGTGATCAGTTCGCGCTCTTGGCGGCGCAGTTCACTGACGTCCCGCATCAGCAGCAAGGCCCCGGTGCGCTGGCCCCCCGCAAGTAACGGGACCGCACGCATGGTGAGGTGCGTGCCGCGTGTCTCGATCTCTGTCCCCCAGGGAGCGCGACCGGTCAAGACCAGCGGGATGGTCTCGTCCAGCGTGGTGCCCAACGGCAACCGCGAGGTCACGATCTGCGACAGGTCCGCCGCCAAGACACTCTCGGTATGCCCCAGACGGCGCAAGGCCGATACGGCATTCGGGCTGGCGTACTCGATCAGCCCCTCTGCGCTGAGTCGCACCACGCCATCGCCTACCCGCGGCGTCCCCCGTCCGATGCCGGTGTGCGACTGCTCGGCCGGAAATGTCCCCTGCGAGATCATCATCAAGATCGCCTGGGCCATGTGCACGTAGGCGACCTCCAGCCCGCCCTGTTGGCGCATGTGGTGCAAGTCGCTATGCCGCACCAAGACTCCCAGCACCGCTCCGCGGCGAACTACCGGCACGTACTGCTCTCGGACGAACTCAGAATCTTGGTGCGTCTCGGGTCGGCCTACGGCTGCAACGTTGGACAAGATCGCCGTCCGATGGGCCGTCGACCGCTGCCCGACGACGTCGTCCGGGTAGAAGTTGGGCCCGGTGCTGGGACGCGCATGGGAGGCCAGCACCCAACTGGATTCGTCGTGGCGACGCACCCACAGGCTGAGGTCAGCAAATGACAGATCGGCGACCATCTGCCAGTCACCCACCAACCTGCGTAGCCATTCGGCTTCGTCCGGTGGGATCGGGACATCGCCCGCTAGGGCGTCTCGCAGTGTCGGCACACCGGCGAGACTAGCCCCAGCGGGCCGCTGGCCTATTCAGCCGTGCCTTGTCGTCCGAGACCACGCAGCGTCCGCAGCGCCACCGACAGCGGGGCCAAACCTGGGTCGTCCATTTCGCTGACGCGGTTCATCACCTGGGACACCCGCTCCATTGCTTCGGACTGCTGGGTCGTCCACGCCGTCACGCGCTCCATCGGGTCGTCGCCTGATGTGGTCGCCAGCATGACCGCGCGCGTCAGGGTGCGCATCACGCCATACATATCGTCGCGCACCGCACCACGCGCCAGCGAAGACCAGCGGTCCCCGCGGGGCAAGTGAGACACCTGAGTAAGCAACGCGTCGATGCCGAACGACTCCGACAATGCGAAGTAGATCTCGGCCGACTCCCGATACTCCCGGTCTGCCCCGTCAGCAACTTCGATGACGTCGAGCAACGAGAAGACATCGAGCAAGCCCGCGCACTTGATGGCCAACGCTTCCGGCACGCCCTTGCCGGTGAGGTCCTCGATGTAGGCGTAGTGACGGGCGCGCTCCTCACCTTGGAGCAATTCCGACATGCTGGGGACCAACGATTGCACCGGGCCACCGAAGCGCTCGATCTCTTCGGCCATATCGGCCGATAGCGATCGGTTGTTCAGGAACCAGCGGGCAGCGCGATCCAACAACCGGCGGAACTCCAGGTAGAGCTCGGTCTGGATGTCGGTGCCGACCACGTTGTCGAGAGCCTCGATCTCGGCCACGTACCCAGCCATGTCGAAGACCTCACGGCAGACGACAAAGGCACGGGCGATCTGGATCGCGGTCGCGCCGGTCTCTTCGATGGCGCGGAAGACGAACGTCACCCCACCGCGGTTGACGATGTCGTTGGCCAACTGGTTGATGATGATCTGCCGGCGCAGCGGGTGCTCGGACAAGCCTTCGCTGATCCGCTCTCGCAGCGGCACTGGGAAGTACGTCAACAGCGACGACATCACGGCCGGCTCATCAGGCAGGTTCGAGGCGAGCAACTCCTCTTTGAGCCCGATTTTGGCGTAGGCCATGATCACCGAGAACTCCGGGGACGTCAGACCTTCGCCCGCTTCGGCGCGCCGGTTGAGCTCGGCGCGATCCGGCAAAAATTCCAGTTCGGGGTTCAGCCCGACGTGCTCGACCAGGTGGCGGATCAACCGCTCGTGCACGACCAACATCTTCCCGCCCTGGTCGCGGGCGTTACCGATCAACACGTTCTGGTCATAGTTGTGCCGCAGCACCTTGTGCGCGACCTCGTCCGTCATCGACGCCAGCAGTTCATCGCGCTGATCCATCGTCATCTCGCCGCTCTTGACCAACGGCGTCAACGCGATCTTGATGTTGACCTCGTGGTCGGAGGTGTCGACGCCAGCGGAGTTGTCTACGGCATCGGTGTTGACGTGCACGCCGCTCCACGCCGCCTCGATCCTGCCCCGTTGGCTCATCCCGAGGTTTCCGCCCTCGCCGACCACGTGCACCCGCAGGTCGCGTCCGTCGACGCGGATCGTGTCGTTGGCACGATCACCAATTTCGGTGTGTGACTCGGTCGAAGCCTTCACGTAGGTCCCGATCCCGCCGTTCCAGAACAGGTCCACCGGCGCGCTGACGATCGCCTTGAGCAATTCGGCCGGGGTCATTTTCGTGACCCCGTCGTCGATGCCCAACACGTCACGCACCTGGGCACTGATCGGCACCGACTTCGCCGTGCGCGGGTAGATGCCGCCGCCTTCGCTGATGAGCGACTCGCTGTAGTCGGCCCAACTGGAACGGGGTAGCTCGAAGAGCCGCTTGCGTTCGACAAACGACGCCGCAGGGTCCGGTGCCGGGTCCAAAAACACGTGCCGGTGGTCAAAGGCCGCCAGGAGTTTGATGTGCTCGGACAGCAACATGCCGTTGCCGAACACGTCGCCGCTCATGTCACCGACACCGACGACCGTGAAGTCCTCGCTCTGGGTGTCCAGGCCGAACTCGCGGAAGTGTCGCTTGACCGACTCCCACGCCCCACGCGCGGTGATGCCCATGGCCTTGTGGTCGTAACCGACGGATCCACCCGAGGCGAAGGCGTCGTCGAGCCAGAAGCCGTAGTCGCGGGAGACCCCGTTGGCGGTGTCGGAGAACGTTGCGGTGCCCTTGTCGGCTGCCACCACGAGGTAGGGGTCGTCGCCATCTCGGCGCACCACCCGCGGCGGCGGCACTACGTCGGTGCCGTCCATGTTGTCGGTGATATCGAGCAGACCGGAGATAAAGCTCTTGTATGCCGAGATGCCCTCGGCCTGCCACGCCTCGCGACCCTCGCCCGGATCGGGCAACTGTTTGGCCACGAATCCACCTTTGGATCCGGTCGGCACGATGACGGCGTTCTTGACCATCTGGGCCTTAACCAAGCCGAGGATCTCGGTGCGGAAGTCCTCACGTCGGTCGCTCCACCGCAGGCCGCCTCGTGCCACGGACCCAAAGCGCAGGTGGACTCCTTCGACGTTCGGCGCGTAGACCCAGATTTCGAAGGCCGGCCGCGGCTCGGGAAGTCCCTCGATCTGACGCGGGAGCAATTTCAGGCTGACCCGCGAGCGCGGGTTGCCTTCATCGTCGCGCTGGAAGAAGTTGGTCCGCACGGTGGCGTCGAGCACCCGAAGCACGAACCGAATGATGCGGTCTTGGTCCAGGCTGGACACGTCATCGAGGGCGGCCTCTATGCGCTCGATGACGGCCTCGGCGGAGGCGTCTCGGTCCCCTTGCGCATCGGGATCGACGCGCGCAGCGAACAACTCAACGATCATCGAGCTGATGCCGGGATTGGCAGCGAACGCCTCTTCGAGGTAGTCCAGGCTGGAGGAGGTGACCTGGCGCAGGTACCGCACGAAGGTGCGGATGATGACCACTTCGCGCCAGGTCAGCCCCGCCGTGAGGACGAGCGAATTGAGGGTGTCGCTCTCGGCGGCCCGCGTCCATACTGCGGCGAACGCCTCTTCGAACAGTGCGGCCACCTCGGCCTCGGACCCTGGCTCCACCCAAACCTCGCCGGTGTCTGCTCGCAAGCCGAAGTCGTAGATCCAGGCCGTCCCGGCCGTCCCGCTGAGCTGGTAAGGCCGCTCGTCGGTGACCTCCACGCCCATATCCGCACAGACCGGAAGGACATCGGTCAGCGACAACGCGTCCCGTCGATACAACTTCAACCGGCGCTCACGAGAGTCGGCCCCCGACTCGGCATACAGGTGGGGGCGGAGCTCCTTTAGCTCCTTATCGGAGTCCAACTCGGCGAGTCGCCCGAGGTCACCGAAGGCGTCGACCGCGCCGAAGTCCTCCTTGTAAGACTCGGGGAAGGATGCGGCGTAGTGCGCGAGTACGTCGCCGGCCAGTGCGTCATCGTCGTAGTGTTCCTCGACGACCTCACTGAGATTCTCGCCCCAGGTGCGGGTTGCCTCGATCAGCCGCTGCTGGAGGGCATCCACATCCACCGTCGGGATGTCGGTGCCACGCGGCATACGGATCACGAAGTGCAGTTGGGCAAGGTTCGACTCGCCCACCTTCGTGGAGTAGTCGACTGCCTCGCCGGAGTAGGCCTCTTTGAGCAACTCCTGCATCCGCATCCGCACTGCGGTGTTGTAGCGGTCCTTGGGGATGTAGAACAGGGCCGACACGAAGCGTCCGAACTCGTCCGATCGGACAAACAATTTCGAGCGCCGACGCTCCTGCAGGTGCAGCACTTCGTCGGCCGTGCGGCTGAGGTGCTCGACGCTGGATTGGAACAACTCATCGCGGGGATAGGTCTCCAACACCCCCAGCAAGTCCTTGCCGGAGTGCGAGTCGGGCGCGAAACCCGAACCCGCAATAACCTGATCGACCTTCCCACCAATGATC
>JBBSVB010000053.1:0-11004 GCA_038233875.1 Actinomycetales bacterium
CACCGAGATGGCCATGCTTGAGGCCGAAGAAAAGATGGCCAAGGCCCTTGAAGTGGCGCGCGAAGACATGTCGGCGATCCGCACCGGTCGCGCGCACCCGGGAATGTTCGCGAAGGTCACGGTCGACTATTACGGCTCGCCGACCCCCATGCAGCAGTTGGCGTCCTTCCAGGTGCCGGACGCTCGCACAATCCTCATCCAGCCCTACGACAAGTCCTCGCTTCAGGCGGTCGAGAAGGCGCTGCGTGATTCCGACAACAGCGTCAATCCAAGCAACGACGGCAATCAGATCCGCATCATCATGCCGCAGTTGACCGAAGAGCGTCGCCGCGACTACATCAAGGTGGCCCGCACCAAGGGTGAGGACGCCAAGATCTCCGTGCGCAATATTCGACGCTCGGCGAAGGACACGATCGAGGCTTCGGTCAAAGACGGCGACATCGGCGAAGACGAGGGCAACCGGACGGAAAAAGAGCTGGAGGCCCTGACCAAAAAGTTCGTTGACTCCATTGATGACGTGCTGAAGCACAAGGAGGCCGAACTCCTCGAGGTCTGAGGCCCCGATGTCCGAGACACCCACATCGCGGCGCGCATATCGCGCGGCCTCTGCCGGGAAGGGGGCGGAGGTCGCGAACGTGCACAAGAAGGCAGGTCGTGACCTTCCGGCTGCTATCGCTGTGGGGTGTGGACTTGGTGCGATCGTGTTGGTGTCGCTGCTGACCTGGAAGCCGATATTCGTCGCCGTGGTCACGATCGGGGTCTCGTTGGGGGTATGGGAGCTCATCCAAGCGTTGCGCTCAGGTCGCATCGCTGCCCCGCTGGTGCCCACGATGCTTGCCGCTGCGGCATTGGCTCCCGCCGCTTACCTAGCCGGGCCGGAAGGACTGTCGGTTGCTTTTGCGCTGAGCTGCGTGGTGATCGTGGTGTGGGTCGCGGTCGAGTCGGGGCGCGAACGAGCCAATGCGATCCGAGACATTGCCGGGGGAGTGTTTATCACGGCATACGTGCCCTTGATGGGTGGCTTGGCGGCCTTGCTTGTGGCTGAGCGGGACGGGGTGTCGCGGATCATCGTGTTCATTGTGGTCACTATCTCCAGTGACATCGGGGGATACGCCTTTGGCGCCACGTTTGGCCGCCATCCCATGGCGCCGATGTTGAGCCCCAAGAAGTCGTGGGAGGGATTTGCTGGATCGGTCCTCTCGTGCGTGCTGGTCGGCGTTGTTTCTGTGGTGCTGCTGCTGGATGGAGCGTGGTGGATAGGGGTGATTCTGGGGGTGGCGGTGGCGTGCTTTGCCACGATGGGGGACCTGGCCGAATCCACGCTCAAACGGGACCTGGGGATCAAGGACATGGGCACGCTGTTGCCCGGTCATGGGGGTTTGATGGACCGGCTGGACTCACTGGTGATGACGATCCCGGTGACCTTCGCGGTGCTGACGATCTTCATCGCGATTTAGGTCCGCCGCGATCCCTGCGAGAATGGCGGGTAATGAGCACCGATCTGCCGACCCCCACCGCCAACACTCCGAAGCCGGGAGCGTTGACGTTCACTGCGCCCAAGCGAGGCAAAGCGCCCCGCCACTTGGCTGACCTCGACACCGCGCAGCGGCGTGAGTGGATGACCGAACTGGGGCACAAGCCCTTCCGCGCCGACCAAATGTCGCGCCACTACTTTGAGCGTCTCGTCGTTGACCCCGAGCAGATGACCGACCTGCCCGCCGGTGTGCGCGGCGACTTGGTGTCAACGATGCTGCCGGAGCTGCTGCACCCGGTGCGGACGTTGCGGGCCGACAACGGCAACACGCTGAAGCAGGTCCACAGGTTGCACGACGGAGCGATGGTCGAGTCGGTGCTGATGAAGTACCCGGGGCGCGTCACGATGTGCATCTCCAGCCAAGCCGGTTGCGGCATGAACTGTCCCTTCTGCGCGACGGGTCAGGCGGGTCTGACCCGCAACTTGTCCACCGCCGAGATCGTGGAGCAGGTCGTGGCTGCGGCTCGGGCGCTGCGGCACGAAGAGGCAGGGGAGTCCTCAGACGAGGCCACTGCGAAGGTACTGCGGGTGAGCAACGTGGTGTTCATGGGGATGGGCGAGGCGCTGGCCAACTACAAAGCGTCGATTGGGGCGATGCGCCGGTTGGTCGAGCCGTCCCCCTCAGGTCTGGGTATGTCGGCGCGCGGGGTCACGATGTCCACCGTGGGTTTGGTCCCGGCGATCGACAAGCTGGCCAACGAGGGCATCCCGGTCACGTTGGCGCTGTCCCTGCACGCCGCCGACGACGAGCTGCGCGACGAACTGGTGCCGATCAACACGCGGTGGAAAGTCGACGAAGCCCTCGACGCGGCATACCGGTACTACGAGAAGACCGGGCGGCGCGTCAGCATCGAGTACGCCTTGATTCGCGACATCAACGACCAAGCCTGGCGGGCTGACCTGCTTGGGGAGAAGTTGCGCAAACGCGGCAAGGGCTGGGTGCACGTCAACCCGATCCCGCTCAACCCGACACCCGGCTCTAAATGGACGGCCTCGCGTAGGGGCGTGGAGCAGCAGTTCGTCGAGCGGCTCATCGCTCATGGCATCCCCACCACCGTGCGCGACACCCGGGGCTCCGACATTGACGGCGCATGCGGCCAATTGGCTGCCACCGTCTGACCGCCCGGCAGTCTGACACCTTCCACGGGTCCGCTCGCCATCGGCATACGTCCCGACCGTCATCGTGGTTACCGAACATCGCGCTATAGGACGAGCTTCTGTAGCCACAGTGATGCCTGTGAGCCCGACGATGTCGCGACCGGGGGTGGCGCTCGCGGTCCACAGGCAGCACGATGTGGGGGTGAGTGACTATCGGAGCAACGTGCAGCGATCCGTCGTGGATCCCGAGGGCTTCTGGTTGGAGGCCGCGCGGGACATCAGCTGGATCAACAAGCCCAGCCAAGCCCTCGACGACGAGCACGTGCCGCTGTACCGGTGGTTCGCCGGCGGCACACTCAACATGTGCTTCAACGCGCTAGACCGTCACGTGATCCACGGCCGCGCCGATCAGACCGCGCTCATCTACGACAGCCCTGTGACAGGCACCAAGCGTTCCTACACGTATGCCGAATTGCTCGATCTCGTCGGACGCTTCGCCGGGGTGCTGCGAGACCTCGGCGTCACCAAGGGCGACCGGGTGGTGATCTACCTGCCGATGATCCCGGAAGCAGTTATCGCGATGCTCGCCTGCGCACGCATAGGGGCCGTGCACTCCGTGGTTTTCGGCGGCTTCGCCCCCGCAGAGTTGGCCGCTCGCATCGAGGATGCCGAGCCGGTGGTCATCGTGTCGGCCTCCTGCGGCATCGAGCCGTCGCGGGTCGTGCCCTACAAGCCGATGCTCGACGAAGCGCTGGCCCGCTCGGCCCATCAGCCGAAGTTCTCGGTCATCGTGCAGCGCGAGCAGCACCCCTGCGAGCTCGGCGACACCGACTTCGACTGGGCGCAAGTGATGAGACCGGGCACGGTAGGTCCTGCCGGGTGCGTGACGATGGAGGCCACTGACCCGCTCTACGTGCTCTACACCTCGGGCACCACCGGCCGTCCCAAAGGCATCGTGCGCGACACCGGAGGGTATGCCGTCGCGTTGCGCTGGTCCATGGAGCACCTTTACGGAGTCGCGCCGGGGGAGACCTGGTTTTGCGGGTCCGACGTCGGCTGGGTCGTCGGACACTCCTACATCGTCTACGGCCCGCTGCTCGCCGGGGCTACGACGGTGCTCTACGAAGGCAAACCGGTCGGGACGCCCGATGCGGGGGCCTTTTGGCGGGTCATGGCCGAGCACGATGTTGTCGCCGCATTCACCGCGCCAACGGCCATCCGGGCTATCAAGAAAACTGACCCCGACGCTCACCTCGTAGCCAAGCAGGATCTAAGCTCGCTCAGATCCCTGTTTCTCGCTGGTGAGCGCCTTGACCCCGACACCTGGGAGTGGGCCACCGAGGCACTCGGAGTGCCGGTGATCGACAACTGGTGGCAAACCGAAACCGGCTGGCCGATCGCCATCACGCCACCGGCAGGTCAGGGTTTGGAGATCAAGCCAGGCTCCCCGGGCCCGGCCACCGCAGGTTACGACGTGCGGGTGCTGGACGAGCGCGGCGCCGAGGTCGAGGCGGGAGTCGAGGGCGCGATCTGCATACGGCTGCCGTTGCCGCCGGGCACGCTGACCACCTTGTGGGGCGACGACCAGCGATATATCGAGTCATATCTGTCCGCGTTTGAGGGTTACTACCTCTCCGGCGACGGCGGCTACGTCGACGACGACGGCTACCTCTTCGTGATGGGTCGCACCGATGATGTGCTCAACGTCGCTGGCCATCGACTTTCGACCGGCTCGCTGGAAGAGGCGCTCGCGGGCCACCCCGCCGTCGCCGAGTGCGCGGTCATCGGAGTCAACGACGCGCTCAAAGGACAGGTGCCACGGGCGTTAGTGGTGCTCAAAGCCGGAGTCGACGTTGACACCGCCGAAGCCTTGGCCTCCCTGCAGGCCGAGCTGGTGCAACGGGTCCGCGACGAGGTGGGGGCGGTGGCTTCCTTGCGCCAGGTCGACGTGGTTGCGGCGCTGCCCAAGACGCGCTCCGGCAAGATCCTGCGTAAGACGATGCGCCAGATGGCCGACGGTCAGGAAGCGATGGTGCCGAGCACCATCGAAGACCGAAGCGTGTTGAGCGACCTCAATGGTGTCTTGCGCGGCGATTCGAGCTCGACCTAGAGGTCAGGCGTGGCCCCCGCTAAAAGGGTCTGCACCTCGTCCACACCGTCGACAAGGTGCAGATTGGCCCCCATCGGACGGTCCTCGCCGAGTTTGAGCAGCAGCGGCCAGACCGGAAGGTCGGTCGTCCAGTGTTCACGCCCGACGAGGATCAGCGGGCGAGGGAGCTCGACGGTTTCGTAGTACAACCGGGTCACCATCTGGAAAACTTCTTGCACCGTTCCAGCAGCCCCCGGCAGAACGACGAGGCCAGCGTTGCTGTGGTCCAAAAGTAGGTCCTCCCGCACCGCGTTGGAGAAGAACTTCGCGATCCGCTGAGCGAAAACATTCGGTGGCTCGTGTCCGAAATGCCACGTGGGTATGCCGACGCTGCGCACCCCTTCCCCGTCACCATCGCCGCGGCTCTTCAGCGCCACGCCAGCCCACGTCTCGATGCCACGGACGAAACTAGGCACAGCAGCCACGTCGGCCAATGCGCGATCTAGCGTTTCTTGGTCGGCGGCCCAGGCACCGAGGTTCGCTGCCTCCATCGCTCCTGGTCCACCGCCGGTCAAGACCACGTGGCCGCTGGATGCAAGCTGGTGGCCTAAACGTGCAGCGTCGGCAAAGTTAGACGTCCCCCGAGCCAGCGCGTGCCCGCCCATGACGCCGACCGACCGCCGACCTTGCAAGAGCGTGAAGAGCGCATCACCCATCGAGTCGTCATGGATGGCCCTTAACACGCTGACGTAGGCGTCGTGACGGATGGATGCATCTTGGGACCAGCGGTAGGCGCGGGCATCGACCGTTTCGGCGTATCCGTCGCTCTCGAGCCCTGCGTACAACTCCTCCGGGGTATACAGCGAGCCGCGGTAAGTACGTACCGGCACCTGCGGATCGGTCGGGAAGATCACGGCCCCGTGGCGACGCAGATGCTGCTCCAGACGGGCCGACAGCTCGCCGCCGAGCACGATCAGCCCCTGCAGGTTGCGACGAGCCAGCAACGCCTCCTCGTGCTAGCGCAAGTCGAGACCTTGGAAGCGCGCGCCAGCAAGCGGCATACCCGAATCAAGCACAGCGCGGAGGTCTTCGTCGCTCTTCACCTCGTAGGGCATAGAGGTAGACGAGGCGGGCGTGCGGGCGGCTCTCATGAGAGGTGAGCGTATCGAGGTAAGCGTAGCGGGGGACACAATGGGCCGGTGACGACGCAACGAACCGTGGCCCTACTGGGATCGACCGGGTCGATTGGCACCCAGGCCATTGACGTGGTCGAGGCCAACCCCGAACGTTTTTCCGTGCGGGGCATCTGCGCCAACGGGAGCGACGTGCAGTTGTTGGCCCGCCAAGCCGTCCAGTTGAGCGTGGACGTAGTCGGTGTGGCGCGGGCGGACGTCGCCGGAGAACTCGCTGACGCCATCGCCCACGTTGCCTCCGAGCGCCGGCGCGTCGGCTTTGCCCCGCGCATCATCACCGGGCCTGGGGCAGCGACGCAGGTGGCGTCGATGGGCGTTGACGTCGTGCTCAACGGCATGACCGGCTCCATCGGGCTGCGACCCACCCTCGCCGCGCTGGAGGTAGGCAGTACTCTCGCGCTCGCCAACAAGGAGTCCCTGATCGTCGGCGGCGACCTCGTCATCCGAGCCGCTGCACCGGGGCAGATCGTGCCCGTCGACTCCGAACACAGCGCTGTAGCACAATGCCTGCGGGCCGGGCAGCGCGATGAAGTGAAGCGGTTAGTGCTGACGGCAAGCGGCGGGCCGTTCCGAGGGTGGAGCGCCGAGCAACTGCGCGAGGTCACACCCGCCCAGGCGCTCAAGCACCCGAATTTCTCGATGGGCACCGTGATCACCACCAACTCCGCGACCCTGGTCAACAAGGGCCTGGAAATCATCGAGGCGCATTACCTCTTCGACATCGGGTATGACGCCCTTGACGTCGTTGTGCACCCGCAGCAGCAGATTCACTCGATGGTCGAATTCGTGGACGGCTCAACGATCGCCCAGATGGGGCCGCCGCGGATGCTGGTGCCGATAGGCCTGGGGCTCTCGTGGCCCGATCGACTTAGTGCGGTGGACGTGCCGTGCGACTGGACGAAGGCCAGCACATGGGAGTTCATGCCCCTGGACGACGCAGCCTTCCCGGCGGTGCACCTCGCGCGAGAAGCGGGGAGGGCGGGCGGCACCCATCCGGCTGTCTATAACGCGGCCAACGAAGCCTGCGTCGCGGCCTTCCACGCGGGCGAGATCAGTTTCCCGGCAATCGTCGAGACCGTCACGCGCGTCTTGGAGACGCACGGATCGCCTGCAGCGAGCAGGAAGACTCTGGGCCGGAACTCTCAGGACGCCTCAGCGGTTGAAGTGGTGGAGAGTGTGGATCAGGTGCTGGCCGCAGACGCGTGGGCCAGGTCCGAGGCTGCATCAGCGATGATGGCAGCTCAGGGTTAAGGCCACCATGGGCACCCATACTGATGAGATGAACGGACGTCGCTAATGCTGTACCTCGTCGGGGTTTTGTTGATGGTGGTCGGGATAGCCGCCTCTATCGGGCTGCACGAGATTGGCCACCTGGTGCCGGCCAAAAAGTTCGGCGTCAAGGTCACGCAATACATGGTCGGTTTCGGCCCCACCCTGTGGTCTACGCGCCGAGGCGAGACCGAATACGGAGTAAAGGCGATTCCGCTCGGCGGCTACATCCGCATGATCGGCATGTTCCCACCGCGGCCTCAAGACGACGGCAAGTTGCGCACGTCCACAACGGGGCGCTGGGGCCAGATGACCGAGCAGGTCCGAGCCGAGTCTCTCGACGAGGTCGGCCCCGGCGATGAGGACCGAGTTTTCTACAAGCTCCCCGTCTGGCAGCGGGTGATCATCATGCTCGGCGGTCCGTTCATGAACCTCGTCATAGCCACCGTGCTGTTGACCGGGATCATGACGATCTACGGGTTGCCGCAGATCACCAACACCGTCTCGGCTGTGTCGGTGTGTGCGCCGACTGATCCGGCCGTCACCGACTGCGAGGGCCAACCCGCTGCTCCAGCCAACGAGGCGGGTCTCGAAGCGGGCGACACCATCTTGGCCGTCAACGGCACGCCCGTCAGCGAGTGGGCAGTGACGTCATACGAACTGCAAAACGCCGGCTCCCGGGCGACTCTGCTCATTGACCGAGACGGCACCCAACAGACCTTGACTGCGGATCTGGTCACGCGGCAACTCGGCGTCCGCAACCCCGATGGCACCGTCCAAGTCGACGCCGCAGGCGAGCCGGTGATCGGTGACGTCAGCTTCCTGGGAGCCAGCGGATCCTTCACTTACGTCCCTGCGCCACTGAGTGAGGCTCCTGCCTTCGTCGGGGGAGCGCTGAAGGACACGGCGGGCATCTTCTTGAAGTTGCCGGAGAAGTTGGTCGGGGTCTTCCAGGCCGCGTTTGGCGGGGGCGAGCGCGACAGCGAGGGACCGATGTCCGTCGTAGGCGTAGGACGCGTCGCCGGGGAGGTGACGTCTGGGGACTTCGGCCCGCTGACCGAATCGTTCTCATCGAGGATGGTCCTCCTGTTGTCGCTGCTCGCGTCCTTGAACATCGCGCTGTTTGTGTTCAACATGATTCCGCTGCTGCCCTTGGACGGGGGCCACGTCGCGGGGGCTCTGTGGGAGGGCACGAAGAAGACGTACGCGCGGATGCGTGGGCTGCCCGACCCCGGCCCGGTGGATATCGCCAAGGCTCTGCCAGTGGCGTATTCGGTCGCTATCGCTTTGATCGGGATGACCCTACTGCTGATGTATGCAGACCTGGTCAACCCGATTCGCCTCGCCGGATAGGCGGTTGGCTCCGACGCGGCATACCGGTCAGCGTTTCGCCAGCCTCGTGGGCGATACTGGGGTCATGACTGTTGGCACCCCCATCTCCCTCGGCATGCCCGCCGCCCCGCCGCCTGTGCTTAACCCGCGGCGCAAGACGCGCAAGATCAAGGTAGGCAAAGTTGAGGTCGGCGGTGACTCACCCATCTCGGTGCAATCCATGACCACCACTCCGACGACCGATATCAACGCCACGCTGCAGCAGATCGCAGAGTTGACCGCGACCGGTTGCGACATCGTGCGGGTGGCCTGCCCCAGCCAGGACGATGCCGAGGCGCTGCCTGCGATCGCCAGAAAGTCGCAGATCCCGGTCATTGCCGACATTCACTTCCAACCGAAGTACGTGTTTGCCGCGATCGACGCTGGCTGCGCGGCCGTGCGGGTCAACCCCGGGAACATCCGCAAGTTTGACGATCAGGTCAAGCAGATCGCTCGGGCGGCCAGTGACGCCGGGGTCTCTATCCGGATTGGCGTCAATGCGGGATCGCTCGACCGGCGAATCATGGAAAAGTACGGCAAAGCCACCCCCGAGGCTCTCGTGGAGTCAGCGGTCTGGGAGGCGTCGCTCTTCGAAGAACACGGATTCCGCGACTTCAAGATTTCGGTGAAGCACAACGATCCCGTTGTTATGGTGCGGGCCTACGAATTGCTCTCCCAAGCCGGGGACTGGCCGCTACACCTCGGGGTAACCGAGGCCGGGCCGGCCTTCCAGGGCACCATCAAGTCGTCGGTCGCGTTCGGCGCATTGCTCTCGCAGGGCATCGGCGACACCATCCGTGTCTCCCTGTCGGCCCCGCCGGTCGAAGAAGTCAAGGTCGCCGATCAGATCTTGCAGAGCCTGAATCTGCGGCCGCGCAAACTCGAGATTGTCTCTTGTCCCTCGTGCGGACGCGCTCAGGTGGACGTGTACACCTTGGCCGAGGAGGTCACCGCCGGGCTTGAAGGCATGGAAGTGCCTCTGCGGGTGGCGGTCATGGGTTGCGTCGTCAACGGCCCGGGGGAGGCCCGAGAAGCTGACCTTGGCGTCGCCAGTGGTAACGGCAAGGGGCAGATTTTCGTCAAGGGTGAGGTCATCAAGACCGTGCCGGAGTCGCAGATCGTGGAGACGCTGATCGAAGAGGCTATGCGCCTGGCCGAAGAGATGGAAAAAGACGGGGACGAGGGAGCCACTAGCTCAGCAGGTGCGCCAACCATCACCGTCAGCTAGTCCGCCGTATGTCGTTTGCAGGCTTCGTGCCCGTGCGTCAACTCGTGTTGGTGGACCTCCTCGGCCTGGTTATGGGGACCAAGCCGGGGGAACGAGCCGTGGTGGGTATTGACGGCGCGGCGACCGCTGGTACGTCCCAGGTGGCCGCCGAACTCGCAGCCTTGGCCGAGCGTCTGGCCGGTCGTGAAGTGGTGCGGGTCGCCATGGACGGGTTTGCGAACGCGCATCTGCACCGCTCGGCCGGTGCCGAGTTGTGGGAAGCCGAGTATCACGGTCGCTACGACTACGAGGCTTTTCGACGCCGCACCTTGCTGCCCTTTAGATCCGGGATTGAGATCTGTCCCGGGATCTACGACTCGCGGGCACATGAGGCGGTGCTTCTGGACGCAATTGAACCTTCTGCCGACGCCGTGTTGCTCGTTGACGGGCCCTTCTTGCATCGCCCAGAACTCAACGACGCTTGGGATGCGTCGCTATTCGTGGACGGGCCTACACCCGGTCCTGGCCCTGATGACGTCGATGAGTCTGCGGCGGCGCAGCGGTTCTACCTCGAACAGTGCCCGAGTCAACAGGCCACGTGGGTGATCGACAACACCAACATGACCCAGCCCATCTTGATGTGGGGCGCTGAAGTCGGACCGTAGGGGGAAGGTATGCGGCCCTTTCGCGAGAGTGGGACTGCACCAGGCAACGTCGGATTCTTGCCAGCAGCAGGACCGTTTGTGGGCTGTGATGGCGGCTTGGATCAGCCGCCGTCTCGCGCCAACGTGGTCATCGCGCGGTCTCTCCTTCTCGCGGCATTCTGGGGGGTCGGGTTTCCTGGCGTACGAGGGCTGTGAAATGACAAGTGCCCGGATCCCCTTTGTGGGGACCCGGGCACTCATCGCTATGCGTCGAGGCTGATCAGGCCTGCGACTCGACGTCGTCGTCGACCCAGTCGAGGGTCTTGGTAACGGCCTTGTTCCACTGGCGGTAGAGACGATCGCGCTCGCCATCGGCCATGTTCGGCGACCAACGCTTGCCTTCGTTCCAGTTGTCGATGACGTCCTGCTCACCGGACCAGAAACAGACGGCGATGCCGGCCGCATACGCCGCACCAAGCGCTGTGGTCTCGGCCACCACGGGACGGACCACGTCCACACCGAGGATGTCGGCCTGGAACTGCATCAGCAACTCGTTGGCGATCATGCCGCCATCCACCCGCAACTCCGTCAGGTCGACA
>JBBSVB010000054.1:0-10907 GCA_038233875.1 Actinomycetales bacterium
AGCCGTTGAAGACAGACACAGCTAGGACGCCGGAGCCGATCCCCCAGGAGATGGCGATGGAGCTATCGGCTGCCGTGGCTCGGGGAGAGGGCCGAACGGTGGTGACGGACGAGAGTGGCAGGGAGTCGTCACCTTGGGCAATCGAGCGGGCGATGAGGGCCACAAGGGGAGGGGTTCCAGCCTTGCCAGACGGATTCCGTTTCCATGATTTGCGGCACTACTACGCTTCGCTTCTGATCTCGTCGGGGCTTGACGTCAAGATCGTGCAGGCGAGATTGCGGCACGCGTCGGCTACAACGACGCTCAACGTCTACGGGCACTTGTGGCCCGACGCAGACGAGTCCGCACGGGCTGCCGTTTCAGTGGTGATGGCTGCTCGTGCGGACTCGTTGCGGACTCACCGTAGGGCTGTAAGCCGCTGACCTGGGGTTTTATCTACAGGTCGAAGTACAGCTCGAACTCGTGCGGGTGCGGGCGCAGGCGAATCGGGTCGATCTCGTTGGTGCGCTTGTAGTCAATCCAGGCGGCAATCAGATCTTCGGTGAAAACGTCGCCTTCGGTGAGGAAGGCATGATCGGCTTCCAGAGTGTCGAGCACGACCTCCAACGAAGCCGGGAGTTGGTCGATGTCTTCCAACTCGGCAGGCGGCAATTCGTAGAGGTCTTTGTCGACCGGCGCGGGCGGCTCGATCCGGTTCTTGATTCCGTCGAGGCCCGCCATCAACTGTGCAGCGAAGCATAGGTAGGGGTTGGCCGAGGGGTCGGGCACGCGAAACTCCACGCGCTTGGCCTTCGGCGAGGTGCCGGTGATCGGGATACGGACACAGGCCGAACGGTTGCGCGCCGAATAGACCAGATTGACGGGAGCCTCGTAGCCCGGAACGAGCCGGTGGTAGGAGTTCATCGTCGGGTTGGTGAAGGCCAGCAGCGACGGTGCGTGCTTCAGGAGGCCGCCGATGTACCACCGCGCCATGTCCGAGAGGCCGCCGTAGCCAGACTCGTCGTAGAAGAGCGGCTCGCCGTCCTTCCATAAGGACTGGTGCGTGTGCATACCAGATCCGTTGTCACCGAAGACAGGCTTAGGCATGAAGGTGGCGGTCTTGCCAGCGGCCCAGGCGCTGTTCTTGACGACGTACTTGAACTTCATCATGTCGTCACCGGACTGCAGCAACGTGCCGAAGCGGTAGTTGATCTCTTGCTGACCGGCGGTGCCCACCTCGTGGTGCGCGCGCTCAACGGACAGGCCGACCTGGGCCAACTTCAGCGTAATCTCGTCACGAAGGTCAGCCATGTGGTCGACCGGGGGGACGGGGAAGTAGCCGCCCTTGTAACGCGTCTTGTAGCCGCGGTTGCCACCCTCCTCGGCCCGACCTGTGTTCCACGCGGCCTCGACGGAATCGATGTAGTAGTAACTGGCGCTCTGCTTGGTCTCGAATCGCACGTCGTCGAAGATGTAGAACTCGGCCTCTGCGCCGAAAAACGCGGTGTCCGCAATGCCGGTCGAGCGCAAGTACTCCTCGGCCTTGAGCGCGATCTGGCGCGGGTCCCGGGCGTAGGGCTCGTCTGTGAACGGGTCAACGATGGAGAAGTTCATGATCAACGTCTTGTTGACGCGATAGGGGTCCATGTATGCCGTGGTGGGGTCCGGAATCAACTTCATGTCCGACTCGTGGATGGCCTTGAAGCCGCGAATCGAGGATCCGTCGAACATTTGACCGGTCGCGAAGGCGTCCTCGTCGAAGGTCTCGGCCGGCACGTTGAAGTGCTGCATTACCCCGGGCAGGTCACAGAAACGGACGTCAACAAATTTGACGTCCTCCTCCTTGATAAAGGCAATGGCCTCTTCAGCGTTGCTGAACATCGATCCTCCTGAAAGTAGCGGGCAGGTCTACCCGACGCAGGTGACCCGAAGCACCCTTACTCTATGCACCGACGGTTTCCCCACGATCACCCAGACGTTTCTCGCGTGTTACGAGCGGCTAGTCTCACTGCGTGAATGACCAGCCGACATACCCCGGGGCGCGGCTTGGCCTGCCTGAGAGTGGCCCTGGTTCGATGGCCTCGTTTGGGCGGCGACTCGTCGCTATCGCCATCGACTGGGGCTTGTGCCAAGTGATTGCCCTGGCGATCCTCGGCGATCGGTGGGGCACCGGAGGGTCTGCGTCGTTCGTCCCACTGGCGATCTTTGGTCTGGAGAATCTGCTGTTGGTGAGCTCGGTCGGCTACACCGTGGGCCACCGAATCATGGGGCTGCGTGTCGTGCGGGTGGCAGCCAACGACCCATCGATGCCCACTGCGTGGCTCGCTTCGTTGCCCGGTGTGCTCGCGGGGGCGATACGAACGTTCCTACTATGCTTGGCGCTGCCTGCCTTGGTGTGGGACCGCGACGGACGCGGCTGGCATGATCGCTCGGCCAAGACGCTCATCTTGCGCCAGCCCCAGGAGGGGCCGACGCACTAATACGTAGTCGAGTTAACGGCCCCGCATCGATTTGCGGTCGACGCGAGCTTTGCGTGGGTCCATGCCTGCAGGCACCGGAGGCTTGGTGCTGCCGATCGCTTTGAGTCGGCGCTGCACGGTGATGGCCTCGTCCTTGGTGATCTTTTTGTCGAGTTTGTTCATCGTCTTCACGAGTTGGCGCAGGCGGACATCGCCTTCTTCCTGGCCGACACGGATGACGTGAACGGGCACCGCGTCGCCCGTTGCTCGCGTAGCGCGACGCTTCTCCGAGATCGATAGGCGAGTCGCCGTGGCTTTGGGGCCTTCGGTGATCAGCACGACCCCGGGGCGACCGACCGCGCGAAACACCATGGCCGCGTTGTGGAGGTCCCGCATGCCGCGCATTTTGCCGCCAGACTCAGCAGCCACCGGCTCCTTGTCATAAAACCAACCGCGGCGCAGCGAGCCGAGCACCGCCCCGACAGCGCCTGGCTGGCCTTCGATCTGGGCGAAGGCAGCCTTTTCCGCGCGACGACTGAGCACAACCAGGGCGGCGAGCAGCGCAGAGGGTATGCCGAGGATCGAGAAGTAGATGACCTGATCGAAAGCCCAGCCCAGCAAGACCGCGACGAGCATGACCAGCAGGCCTGCAAGCGCCATCCACCACACGGCGGAGGGGTCGTTCTTTCGGGTCATGCTGAAGATCTGACGCATCTGTGCGACGCGCCCCACCCTGTTCGGGTCTTTCTTAACGCGTCGACCGAAGCGACGACGCTTGGGTGCCGCGGACGAACCGGACCGTGAATCTGCTGCCATGCGGGTCAGGATACGGCTGTCGCGGTGCGAGCGACCAATGAGGCAGCCTCTTGGCGTGCTGGCGAGTCGGCCTTGAGCGCCAGATGCATGAGGTGCTCGGGCACTTCGCGGCCATCGTGACGCATCGCCTGGGCCCACAAACGACCCGCGCGGTAGGAACTACGCACCAGCGGGCCAGCCATGACGCCCTTGTATCCAATGTCTTTGGCGACTTCGCTCCAGTGCACGAACTCTTCCGGCTTGGCCCACCGCTCGACGGGGTGATGGCGCGGGGAGGGACGCAGGTACTGCGTAATGGTGATCAGGTCGGTGCCAGCGTCGTGCAGGTCGTTGAGTGCTTCTTCGATCTCGTGGTCTTCCTCGCCCATGCCCAAGATCAAGTTGGACTTGGTCACCAGGCCCGCCTCGGCACCCATGGTAATGACGTCGAGTGAGCGCTCGTAGGTGAAGGCTGGGCGGATGCGCTTGAAGATGCGCGGCACTGTCTCCACGTTGTGCGCAAAGACCTCGGGCGCGGCGTCAATCACTTGGCCCACAAGCTCAGGCACACCGTTGAAGTCGGGGATGAGAATTTCCACGCCCGTGCCGTGGTTAAGTTCGTGGATTTTGCGGATGGTCTCGGCATACAACCAGGCGCCCCCGTCCACGAGGTCGTCTCGAGCCACGCCGGTGACGGTTGCGTAACGCAATTGCATCTGGACCACGGACTCGGCGACGCGGCGCGGCTCGTCAGCGTCGAAGTCGGCAGGCTTGCCGGTGTCGATCTGGCAGAAGTCGCATCGGCGCGTGCACTGCTCGCCACCGATCAAGAAGGTGGCCTCGCGGTCTTCCCAGCACTCGAAGATGTTGGGGCAGCCGGCTTCCTGACAGACCGTATGCAGACCCTCGCCCTTAACGAGCGAGTTCAGTGCGGTGTACTCAGGACCCATTTTGGCGGTCGTGCGGATCCAGGACGGCTTGCGCTCGATCGGGGTCTCACTGTTGCGTGCCTCGACACGCAGCATTCGACGGCCCTCAGGTGCGACGGTCACGTAGTGCCTCCCACGGCGTAATCGGGTGAATCAAAGATGCAGACATTGATCGGTAGGTGTCGTTCAAGTAACGGTGAGAACCCTCAGGGTATGCCCTCGCCCTTCACTCCACGTCGCGGCGTCGGAAGACCAACCACGCCCCGATGATCAAGACCAGAGCGACCACCCCAACCACGGTCCCCCCTTGAAGTAGAGAAATGGTGTGTTCTACCGCCTCGCACGGGCCGTTCTCGTCGCAGCGGGGATAGGAGAACCACTTCCAGTCGTTTTCGGCGAAAGCGCTGATGTTTGATCCGAGCAACGCCGGAGTCAGTGAGGGCACTAGCCCACGGATGAGTCTCTCACCAGCCAGTGTGTAGACCAAGACGAGGCCCAAGACCACGCTGGTTCGTCGCACTAAGGTGCCCGCCGCAGCGCCCACGGCCGCCACCACACCCGCGAGGAGAGTGATCCGTGCCCCACGCCATACCAACGTCTGCCACGCCGCCGAGTCCAACTCACTTGGCAGGCCGTTTATCGCAAAGACCCCGAACATGCCGACGATGGTGACTGCCACCATGAGCGCGGTGAGGGGAGCCGAAACGAGCGCGACTGCGAGGAGTTTGCTGAAGAAGACGCGGGTCCGTCGTGGCTCGAACGTCAGCCACGTCCCCATGGTGCGATTCGCATACTCCGCCGCCGTGGCCGAGGCTCCCACTAAGAGTGGCACCAACAAGAAGATGGGCGTTAGGCCCGATAGCAAGATCCCCACCTCTGGCTCCAGTGCGCCGAGTCCACCGATCCACTCCTGAACGGTGCCGATGTCCCCTTGCTCGTCACAGAAGTAGTCGATCGTGGGGTCGTTGGAGTCCTCGCGGTCTTGGGCCTCATCTTCGAGGCATTCCGCCAGGTACTGGGCTCCGTTCGCCTCTTGGTCAGCCTTGTATTCTTCGTAACCAGCGACAGCCTCTTGGTAGGCCTCGGATCCCGGTCTCATGTCGCGGGCCTGCATATGGGTGGCCCCCAACGTCAGCAGGACGATGGCGAGCAGCACCACGAAAGACAGCAGGGGCACCTTGCGCCAGGTCAGCCGGGTGATCTCCACCCTCAGCAGGCGGTTCATGCTTTCGGCTCCGTCGGAAGGCCATCGCGGGCGGTTAACTCCAAGAAGGCGGATTCAAGGTCGCGCCGAGACGGCACAAGACGGTTCACGAAGAGTCCTTGGGACGCGAGAGCCTGGGTGATGAGTGCGGGATCGTCTGCTCCGCTGACGATGAGACCCGAGTGGGTAGCCGTAACGGTGAAACCAGCGCCGGTCAACACGGTCGAAGCCATCTCGGGACGGTCCACGCCCACCTCGACGCTGCCGGCACCTTGACCGATGATTGAGGCCACAGTGCCCTGGGCGATGACACTGCCGCTGCCGATGATCGAGACGGTGTCGGCGATCTGCTCGATCTCGGCCAGGATGTGGCTGCTCACCAGCACGGTGCGGCCGTTGTCGGCGAGCGCTCGCATGGTGTTGCGGATGTCGCGGATGCCGGCGGGGTCCAGGCCGTTGGTGGGCTCGTCGAAGATCAGTAAATCTGGGGACTTGAGCAGCGTCGCAGCAATCGCGAGCCGCTGCTTCATTCCGAGGCTGTAGGTGCGGAATTTGTCGTTGCCGCGCTCGCCAAGCCCGACTTCGTCCAAGACCACCCCGACTCGTTCTGTGGGTGTGCCGATGGCGTTGGCCAGCAAGGTCAGATTGCGCTTCGCGGAAAACGACGGGTAGAACTTCGGCGATTCGACCACGGCTCCGACGCGATCCACCACGTCGGGAAGGTGCTGCGGGATTTGCTGCCCGAAGAGGTGCATGGTGCCGGAGTCTGGGCGGATGAGGCCCAGCAGCATACGGATGGTGGTGGTTTTTCCCGAGCCGTTAGGCCCCAGGAAGCCGTGCACGCCACCGGTCGGGACATCTAGGTCAAGGCCGCGAACTGCGACCTGCACACCACGCGCTCCTCGATACGTTTTGCGCAATCCGCGTGTGGTGATGGCGGCGGTCTCGTCCACGTCTTTGTGGTCGATTGGTATCCCCATAGACGGATCGTAGGCACGAGCGCTCTAGGACACACGGATTGACCCGCTGATCAGTGTCGCGCCGCGCCCGCAAGCGCTCGCTGCAGGTGCTGCTCGACGAGCGGAAGAACCTCGTTCACCGTGACCGGACGGTCGAGTTCTTTGGTCAGGGAGGTGACGGTCGCATCGGCGATGCCGCACGGGATGATCGGGTCTGCCCAGGCCAAGTCGCAGTCGCAGTTCAACGCAAAGCCGTGCATCGTCGTGTCTTGACTGACTCGTATGCCGATCGCTCCGACTTTGCGGTCGCCGGCGCGCTCATCGGCGGCGACCCAGACCCCGCTGCGTCCATCAATGCGCACGGCCTCGACACCGAGGTCGGCGCACACCCCGATCATCATGTCCTCGAGTCGGCGCACGTGGGCGACGACATCGACCGGCGAGGGCAGGCGCACGATCGGATAGCCGACGAGTTGGCCCGGGCCGTGCCAGGTGATTTTGCCACCGCGATCGGCGTCGATCACCGGCGTTCCGTCCGTGGGGCGTTCGTGGGCCGTGGTCCGTTTGCCGGCGGTATACACCGCTACGTGCTCTAGGAGCAGCACAGTGTCCGTGCGCCTGCCTGCCGCTACCTCGGCGTGGACCTGACGTTGCAATCGAAGCCCAGTCACGTAGTCGACCGGGTTAGGCATAAAACCAACGTGTCTGATGTCCACGTCGATCAGCCTACGGCCACCCTCACGCGCGGCCCTCATAGCGCTGCTTGTGGATAACTTCGGCAGCAAGACTGGCGAAGGAGGCATGCTCGCCCTATGGACGATCACAGGGCAGCGCGGTCGATAGTTGGTGATCTGGACCTCCCAGGCTTCGCGGTGGGCGCCAGTCATCAGGTCGTTAACGGGGTGCTGCCGGTGGTGCGTGCCAACGCCACGCGATTGGCGGACGACCTCGACGTGACCCTGACCTACTTGCCGGTGGACCACGATGGCAACGCCGCGGGATCCAGGGTTTCGGCTCTAGACCTTGCGGGAGAGTTATCGAGGTTGCGACATGACCATCTGATTCGGATCCATGACGTCATTCCTCTCGCAGGACAGGGCGCGACGCCCACCCGGCTGGTCATTGCCTCCGCTACGGCTGGCGGCGGGTCTTTAACTGAGCTGTTGACGCGGCGTGCGCCGCTCTCCGTCGCGGAGACGTTGACTGTGGTGTCCCCGATGGCCGAGGCGATGACGCACCTACACCGACACGGTGTGGTGCACGGCGCGTTAACCACCGACTCAGTGCTCTTTACCGATCGGGGTATGCCGCTGCTCGCCGACACCGCGATCGATCGCCTGAGCAGCGTGGCTTTGGTGGCGATGGCTCCGAGTGGGACGAGTGCACCGGAGATTGTGGAAGGCTACGAGGCCACCACCGAATCTGACGCCTACGCCTTTGCGGCGATGGTCTGGACGGCGCTGGTTGGCTCGGGGCCCGGTTGGGTGGGCGACCGAGATGACCTGGCCGAACTGGCACCCCACCTGCCAGCCCGGGTGTGCAGCGTGTTGACGAGCGCTTTGTTGCCGGACCCGGGGGAGAGGCCCGACATTCCCGAAATTGCCCGTCATCTAGCGGCTTGTGTGGTCGCTGAGCCCATCGACCTAGCCGAGGTCGACATAGGCAGGGACGTGCCATCGCGCATCCGCGCCTTGGCTTCTCGACAGCCTGCGACACACCGAGCTCCTCGGACGCAAGGAACCAGGCGGGTGGTCGTCGGAGCGGGAGCGTGCTTGGCGGTGGCACTTGCTCTGGTCACCCTGCTGCTGCCGGGCCCGCTCAATCTCATCACCGGCGACGCGCTTGCCGCCAGTGAGGCGGTTGAGCCTACACCGGCCCCGATGCCAGAGGCTGACCCAACTGAAGCCTCAGAGCGGGCCACCGAAGCGGAAGCCACGCCCGAGGTGGCCATCCCCATGTTGCCCGGCCCAGAGGCAGTCGTCCCTGGGAATCCCGACGAGTCGGCTGCCACGCAAACGTCACCTGCGGCGGCACCGGACGCCGACGAAACTGCGATCATTCAAACGTTGATCGACGCCCGCGCTGCGGCCTGGCAGTCCGCAGATCCGGACTTATTGGCCGGTGCTCACAGCGCGGGATCGGAGGCCATGGCCAGCGATCGTGATGATCTGGAGGCGGCGATGGCCGACGGAACCCGGCTGTCCGGTCTTGCCTTTGTGGTGAACGATGTTGAAGTGGTCGAGCGACGACCCCTAGGCGCGGCGTCCCTTGTAGAAGCCGACGAGCTGACTGCTCGAGTGACCGTACGCCGCGAACCTCTGACGGTCACGGCTGCCGACGGTGGCCAAACGCGGGTAGCCGGGCGCAGCGATGACGTTGATGTGACGCTCCGCCGCGAGCCTGTCGGCTGGAGATTTGTTTCCTGGAGCTGACTCAAAGGGGACTAACTATAACTGGGGGCTGGCCAGTGAGTCCGGGTCGCTGTCGATCTCCTCAGATCGGTCCGTGAGCCACTTCATCGCCGATTCAAGATCGGCGTGGTCCCAGGTGAACCCTGCTTCGGTGAGGACCGTAGGCAGCGCGCGTTGACTGCCTAAGATGTCCTTGGCCATCTCGCCCAGCGCGATGCGCAAGGCGATAGTCGGAGCAGGCAACACCGCAGGGCGGTGTAACTGCCCACCTAACGCCTTGACGACGTCCGCTTGGGAGTCAGGCGTAGGCGCACTCAGGTTGACCGCGCCGGTGACGTCAGGTCGGTCGATAAGGAACATGAGGGCTCGCACGTGATCGTGCAACGTAATCCAGGCCCAATACTGCCGACCTGAGCCTAGTGGTCCGGCTAGACCGAGCTTTGCCAACGGCATCATCTTGGCCATTGCCCCACCGCGGGGCGATAAAACGATGCCGGTGCGCGCCAGGGCTACGGACGCTCCGGCAGAGGTGGCCCGCCACGTCGCCGCCTCCCAGTCGCGGCATACCTCAGCGAGGAACCCCGCGCCGAGGCGAGATTCCTCGGTCAGCACGTCGGCCCCTCGGGTGCCGTAGAAACCAACGCCCGATCCCGAAACGAGGCGGATAGGGGAGTCCAAGGCTGCAATAGCACTAGCGACCGCCTCGGTCCCCAACACACGCGACGATCTGATGCTCTTCTTGTAGCTTGTGGTCCAACGGTGGTCGCCGATCCCGGCGCCGGCGAGGTGGACAACGGCATTGACGTCGTGGAGCAACTCCGGCTTGAGCTCGCCCTTGTCGGGGCTCCATTGTGCTTCGCGCACTCCGTCAGGAAGGCCTTGCCCCTGCGGAGCGCGACGAACCAGGTGAAGCACCCGGTCGCCGCGCGCCCGCAGAGCCGCAGACAAAGCTGAGCCGATCAAACCAGAGGCTCCGGTCAAAGCCACGGTCTGTGGCTTCGTCGCGGCGTCACTCATCATCAATTTCCGTCGTTGTCATGTGCGGCAGAATCTCACACCTCGAAAGAGGCTTCTTCCAGACGCGCCTTGACGGTCGTGAGGAAACGCGCCGCGTCGGCACCGTCAACGATGCGGTGGTCATAGGTCAACGCCAGGTAGACCATGGACCGAATTGCGATGGTCTCGCCGCCATCTTCGTCCACCATCACCACAGGGCGGCGGACGACCGATCCGGTGCCCAGGATGCCGACCTGCGGCTGGTTCAAGATCGGCGTGTCGAAGAGCGCGCCCCGACTGCCGGTGTTGGTCAGCGTGAACGTCCCGCCACCGAGTTCGTCAGGACCGATCTTGTTCGTCCTGGTGCGCTCGGCCAGATCGGCGATCTTGCGAGCCAGCCCAGCAACATTGAGGTCGCCGGCATCCTTGATCACCGGGACGATGAGGCCCTTGGGCGTGTCTACGGCAATGCCCAAGTTTTCGGCCGAGTGGAAGACGACTTCGTCACCGTCGATGCTCGAGTTCACGACAGGGTGAGCCTTGAGTGCATCAACGGCGGCCAGAGCGAAGAACGGCATAAATGACAACTTCACGCCTTCCCGCTTCAAGAAGGCATCTTTGGCGCCGGTACGCAGTTTCGCGACCTTGGTGACGGCACCCTCAACCACGGTCGTCAGTTGGGCGCTAACCTGCAGCGACTCCACCATGCGGGTCGCGATGACCTTGCGCAGGCGAGACATCTTCTCCGTGGTGCCGCGCTTGGCCGTTGCAGCCTCGCTGGGGGCGGAAGCCGTCGACTTCGCCGGTGCCGGGCTGGGGCTCGACGGGGCCTTCTGTGCTGCTGGTGCCGCCTCGGGCTCAGACTCGGGCTCGGCAGCCTCCCTCGCCGCTGCCTCCTTTGCGCTTTCCGAAGCCTTCGCGGCGTCGAGCACATCCTGCTTGCGGATACGACCGCCAACACCTGTGCCCTCGATGGAATCGAGGTCGACGCTGTGCTTGGCCGCTAGCTTGCGCACCAAGGGGGTGACGTAAGCGCTGACGTCCTTACTGTCTGAATCGGCACTGCTTGAATCGGCATCCTTGGAGTGGTCGCTGGCAGACTCGGCATCCTTGGAGTGGTCGCTGGCAGACTCGGCATCCTTGGAGTCGTCGCCGGCAGACTCGGCCTCCTTGCC
>JBBSVB010000055.1:0-10901 GCA_038233875.1 Actinomycetales bacterium
GAACTAACGGAGGGTATGCGGTTCGACAAGGGCTACATCTCGCCGTACTTGGTGACCGACACCGACAGCATGGAAGCCGTGCTGGACGACCCCTACGTGTTGATCATCAACTCCAAGATCGGCGCGATCAAGGACATTGTCCCGCTGTTGGATAAGGTCATCCAGTCCGGCAAGCCGCTGGCCATCATCGCCGAGGATGTCGAGGGCGAAGCCCTGGCGACCATGGTGCTGAATAAGTTGCGTGGACACATTAAGGTCCTCGCCGTCAAGGCTCCTGGCTTCGGCGACCGTCGCAAGGCCATGCTCGGCGACATCGCCGTGCTGACCGGCGGACAGGTCATCTCCGAAGAGGTCGGCCTCAAGCTCGACACCACCGAGTTGGACATGCTGGGCAAGGCCCGCAAGGTCGTTTCCAGCAAGGACGAGACCACGATCGTCGAGGGCGCCGGCGAGGCTGACGCCATCTCAGGTCGGGTCAGCCAGATCCGTAAAGAGATCGACAACTCCGATTCGGACTACGACCGCGAGAAGCTGCAGGAGCGTTTGGCCAAGCTGGCCGGCGGTGTTGCGGTCATCAAGGCCGGAGCCGCGACTGAGGTCGAGCTCAAGGAGCGCAAGCACCGCATCGAAGACGCCGTGCGTAACGCCAAGGCTGCGGTCGAAGAAGGCATCGTTGCCGGTGGTGGCGTTGCCCTGATTCAGGCCGCAGCTGCTTTCGACAAGCTGAACCTGACTGGCGACGAGGCTACTGGTGCCAACATCGTCAAGGTCGCCGTCGAGGCTCCATTGAAGCAGATCGCCATCAACGGTGGTCTGGAAGGCGGAGTCGTTGCTGAGAGGGTCCGCAACCTGCCCGCAGGTCACGGCTTCAACGCCGCCACCGGTGAGTATGGCGACATGCTCGGCTTCGGTGTCGCCGACCCGGTGAAGGTGACTCGCTCTGCGCTACAGAACGCGGCTTCCATTGCCGCGTTGTTCTTGACGACCGAAGCGGTCATCGCCGACAAGCCGGAGAAGGCTTCTGCAGCCCCCGGTGGCGACGGCGGCATGGGCGGCATGGACTTCTGATCCAGTCCTGATCAAGGCACGACACGCAGGACGGCCTCCCAATGCGGGGGCCGTCCTGTGCGTTCTCGGGCCAGTCCAGCGCTCGTGGCGTCTGACAGGTCCAGACCGTTGCGCGAGCGCCGAGGTCGTCCCCGGTAGGGTCAACGACCGTGGCGATCTGGGTGGACGAGGCGGCGTGGCCCGCACATGGCCGATTGTGGTCGCACCTCATCAGCGACACATCCTTCGAGGAGCTCCACGAGTTTGCCTTACGTGCCGATATCCCGAGCCGCTCCTTCGAGGGCGACCACTACGACATACCCGCTGATCGGCATGCCGACGTCGTAGCTGCAGGGGCAACGCCGACCACGGGGCGAGACCTTGCCCGCCGACTCGCCGCCAGCGGTTTGCGCTTCCGCAAACGCAAAGGGGAGCGACCCTTGGGCCGGTATGCCGACGCGCTGGTCGCGGTGGGTGGCCCGCACACGCTCGACATCATCGCCTCTACCCTGGAGCCGATCAGCAGCGCCGGAGCCGCCGTGCTGTTGGTCAGCGACGGTGAGCACATGGTGCTGGTCCGTAACGATTCACGGCCCGGCTGGGCACCCCCAGGGGGCAAACGCGACCCCGGTGAAACGGCGCGTGAAGGGGCGGTGCGCGAGCTCACCGAGGAGACGGGGTTGATCTTTGCGGCAGACGAGCTCATCGCGGTGGGCTACGAGCGCATCACCATCCCTGCGGGTCAAGCGAGGGGTATGTGGACCGAAGGGGCCAACTTCATCGCCGTCTACGCCACTCCGATCCGCGCGCAGGTGCCGGTGGCGACTCAGGCCGACGACGTGCTGGAAGCCCGATGGTTCACCCTGGATGAGGCAAGTGAGGAATGCGGGCGCGAGCCGTGGTGGATGATTGTGCAGCACTGGCTGGATCACCGCTCTGCCTGACGGTCTCTCTGCCTGATGGTTGCTGTGGCTGATTGAGACATCAGGTCGCCCCTGGGTGGTGCTAGGTCAGCCTCATAGAGCCGAGCTCCCGCTCGATGTTGGTGGCCGCGCGGTGTTGCCAGTTTTCGTCGGCATACGTCGTGCGGTATATGGCCGGCCGCTCTAAGAATCCGTGCAGGATGTGACTGCGGCCCGCAACGAACACGTCGTGGGGCACGTGGGCGTACTCCTCTCGGACGCCGCGTGCGTAGTCGCGGTAGCGCTCCCCCGGCGCCGACAGGATCCACAGGTCGGCATCGTGGAAGGCGTCAAGCAGCGCCGGGTCGACGGTGGGCCCCGACGACATCGGGGCATGGTCAATCGTCATGAGGATGAGGGCTTCGATGGCATCGACGTCGGCATCTTCGACTCCGAGGCGGTGAAGGTGGTCACGAGCCAGGGTGGCGCTGCGCTGCTCGTTGCTGCCCGCGGTGGCCCTGGGGTCGTAGGCCGCGTCGTGAAACCACGTCGCCAGGTGGGCCACCAGCAACGAATTTTCGCTCAGACGGGCGTCGGCGTGGGCGAGGTGGCCCAGGGCATCGATCATGTCGGCGACGTGCCGCAGGCAGTGGTAGGCGCGGTGTGGCTCGGTCCAGCATCGAATGAGGAATTGGCCCTCTGCGTCCCACAAGGAAGGCCCGGCGTCCGGTGCAATCGCGGCGAGGTCGCGGCTGCATTGTGCGCGCGCAGCGTTGATGGCCCACGGCGCGGTGGCACTCATGCTGGCGTTGGGTGTGCGCCCGAACTGCCGTGGGGGCTGCGGTGGTGCCAGACCTCGCGGAGCCGTTCGTCGCCTTTGGCCAGCGGAGTTTGGGCCACTCGCCCGTCGAGGCCCACCACGGCAAGGTGGGTCACCAGAGGGCCAGCCGGCTCGGGGGTAACGTCAACGATGTCGCCCCAGGTCCACGACCATTTCGGAGAGAACCCCGACTGCACGGTGATGCCGTGCTCATCGAAGGCCACCCACTGACGGCGCGCCCGCAAGGCCATGAGCAGGCCTACGGTCGCCCAACTAATGCCGAAGGGCCAGACCCAGATGCTCGCCCCGTCGACCAGGCTGCTGATGATCCACAGGATCGCAATGACGGATTGGGCGGCCCAGACCAGCGTGATCAAGCCCGTCGCGCGGGGCCTGAGCTTGTCGGGCTGCACGTCACCTTCTTGCTGCATGTCACCTTCTCTTGTGGTCGAAGATCGAGCGTACGGGACAAGACCGTTCGTCGAGGCGTCGCCCACCGCCGGGCCCGCCAACGCAGCCGATCAGCGCAGCGAGATGGCATCCTTCGCGCTGGTCGTGAGATCTTTGGCGCCGCTCGAGAGGTCGCTGGCCAAGCCCTTGGCCGAGCCCGTGGCGCTCTTGGCGGCCGACGTGGCCGCTCCGAGCGCACTCTGCATCGCCAACGTGACTCCCGCGGCCACCAGCCACGAGTCCTTGGCGATCGCCAGGCCATCCGGCGTGGGGCGAATACTGTTTTCTTGGCGCAGGCCGGGGACCTGCCAATACAGGCCCAGCAGTGCCGCTCCGAACCCAGCGAGCGCGGTGCCAGCGACTCCGGAAGGCACCTTCGGTATCAGCAGGGTCGCGCCGAGCGCGATCTCGCCGTAGGCCAGGAGCTCCGTGAAATCCTTCGGCTTCATGGGCTTGAACATCGGGTATGCCGTCGTGGCCATCCCGTGAATGCCTTGCGCCGTTTGCGCATCCGCCCCGAGCTTGCTGATGCCGGAGTTGAGGATGAAGGCGCCGGTGGTCAGGCGCAGGGGGATGTGGGTGGGATGCATAGTTACTCCTGAAGGGGTGGGCAGCAATGGGCAACGTGCGAATTGCAGGCTAACTCAGCGGCCCTCGTCAGGGCGGGTTTCGAGGGTCAACGTGACCTCTTCTTGCGTCCCGTCGCGCAAGTAGCCGATCTTGGCCTGGGCACCGGAGGCACGTTCGCGCACCTGGGCAACCACGGCGGTCGAGCTCGGGACGCGCTCCCCGTCTATGGTGGTGATGACGTCTTCGGCTTCCAGTCCGGCGTCTTCGGCTGGCGAGCCTGGCTCCACCTGCGTCACCTTCGCGCCGGTCAGCGTGGCTCCGCCAATCTCGTCTTCGCCCTCGGTCAGGGCGACCCCGAGGAAGGCGTGCTCAGCAACGCCGTCGGCAATAAGTTGGTCCACGATGCTGGAGGCAAGATTGACCGGGATGGCGAAGCCGATGCCGATACTTCCGCTTTGACCGCCACCGCCTGTGGGAAGGGACGCGATGGCTGAGTTGATCCCGATCAGCTCGCCCGCAGCGTTAACGAGCGCGCCGCCCGAGTTGCCGGGGTTGATCGCGGCGCTGGTCTGGATCGCGTTGGTCACCGCCCCGCCCGAAGGATCATTTGCCGACAAAGGAGCCGTGCTCACCGGGCGATCCAGAGCGCTGACGATCCCTGTGGTAACCGTGCCCGGCAGGCCCAAGGGGTTTCCGATAGCCATGACCGGGTTGCCTACGCGCAGGCTCGCGTCGTCACCAATCGCTATCGGCTTCAGATCCTCGGGAGCATCGGTGACCTCGAGCACCGCCAAGTCGGTCGAAGGGTCGCTGCCGGTCACTTCGGCGGGATAGCTGCGGCCATCGCTGAGGGTGACCCGCACTTCTTCGCCGCCTTCGACGACGTGAGCGTTGGTAACGACGTGGCCCTCGTTGTCCCAGATGACCCCGGACCCTTCTCCGGCGCCGTCTGCAGTCAGCACCTGAATAGAGACCACACTCGGCCCAACCTGGTCAGCCAGGGCGCCCCAGTTGACGTTCCCGGCATACGAGGCGGGGTTGGCGTTCGGAGCGCCCGCAGCGGTATCGGTGGCAACCGTGCCGTTGGTGTTGGTCACGACCGGGCCGTCCGCGCTGACGTTGGTCACCGCGAAGGTGCCGCCAGCAGCAAGCACGCCTGACAGGATGGCGACGGCACTGAGATCAATGAGTCGGGAACGGCGGCCGCCCTCGGGTTTGGTCATCTTTTCCTCCACGGGACAAAGCGAGAATGTGGTTGGCGGCCCCGGTGGGGGTCGCGGCTCCTATGAGACACCCCTGGCATCAGCGGCGGCTGATGATTTGCTGGGCACCCGCTGGGCGTGAGTGCTTAGGGTCATGGTCAGTGTCGTCCACATCAACGTCATCCAGATCAGGGTCATCAGGGTCGTCGTCGGCCTCCTCGTGCGCAGGACGGGACTGTAGCGGCAACTCGACCCGGAACGTCGCGCCGCCGCCGGGGGTGGGTTCGTGGCGGACCGTGCCGCCGTGACGCGCGACGATGGTGGCCACGATCGCCAGGCCAAGACCTGTGCCACCGCGAGCCCTCGTGCGGCCTGCATCGGCGCGGTAGAAGCGCTCAAACACACGCTCGGCGGTCTCGGCGTCGATACCCGGGCCGTGGTCGCGCACTTCCACCACGCAGCGCGCCGCGTCCACCCCCAGGGCCACTTCGATCTCGGTGCCCACGGGGGTATGGGTAACGGCGTTTGCGACCAGATTCGTCAGCACCTGGCGCAAGGCTCCGTCGTTGCCCACCACCAACGGGCGACCTGTGCCGACCCCCAAGGGCACGAGCCGCACGCGGTGATCGGGGGCCCGCACGCGGGCGTCTTGGACCACATCGGAGGCCAGCACGATCAGGTCCACCGGCTCCTGCTCCATCGTGCCGGTGCTGTCCCAACGCGTCAGCAGGAGAAGCGATTCGACAAGACCGGTCATCCGGGTGGCCTCATCCTCGATACGTCGCATCGCCGAGGCCACGTCAGCGGGCTCGGAGACGCCGCCGACGCGGTACAGCTCGGCATACCCCCGCACGGTCGCGAGCGGAGTGCGGAGCTCGTGGGAAGCATCAGCGACGAACTGGCGCATGCGCTGCTCGGAGGCTTTGCGTACGGTGAAGGCCTTCTCGATGTCGGCGAGCATAATGTTCAGGGAGTCCGAGAGGGAGGCGACCTCGTCTTGCGCACCGGGCGGTGGGATACGTCGAGTCAGGTCGCCAGCCGCAATGGCCGAGGCGGTGTCTTCGATCTTGCTCAGCGGTCGGAAGGCCCGGCGCACCGCCATCCAGCCGAGCACGGACACGGCGACCAACGTCGCTAGACCCACCAGCAAGGTCAGCACCCACAGTTGGCGGACGGTGCTTTCAATCGGCGTGGTCGGCAGCGCGATGGCCACTGTGCCCCGTCCATCCGACAGGGCGGAAGCCAGGACCCGCCACTCGATCTCACCGGTGCCTGACTCGGCGGTGAACGGAGCCTGGTTGACGATGCTCGGATCATCGACGTCGATCCTGCCCAGATCGGGGTGGTCGGCATTCGTTGCCTGGGTGACGAACGGAGAGGGGGTGGAGTCAGACGCCGAGGGCGTGATCACCACGTAGTAGTCGTTGGGCACAAGGGCGGCCACGAAGGCACCACCTTGCACCGACCGAGCGTAGGCAGCGTTGCCGAGTGGGCCGATGTCTCGGCTCAACTCGGTGTCCATCCGACCGGTGAGGTAGTCGCGAAGGAGCATGGTGGTCACCCCGGCGGTGATGACGTAGGCCACGAGCACCATCAGCACGACGACAGCCACGAGTCGCTTGGTCAGCGACAGAGCGTGCAGATGCCGGTATGCCGTCCCCTTGGCCGAGCCGAACAGGCTCATCTACTCAAGTACGCGGCGCGCGCAACACGTAACCCACGCCGCGTTTGGTGTGGATCAACGGCTCGCCGTCCCGGTCGATCTTGCGGCGTAGATAGGAGATATAGGACTCCACGATGCCCATTTCGCCGCGGAAGTCGTAGTCCCACACGTGATCGAGGATCTGCGTCTTGGACAACACCCGGCCGGAGTTCACCATGAGGTAGCGAAGGAGTTTGAACTCGGTAGGGGAGACCTCGATGACGGTGCCGGCGCGGCGGACCTCGTGGCTGTCCTCGTCGAGCTCCAAGTCGGCGACGCGCAGGGTCATGTCGTCTTCGGGCTCGCCGTCTTGGGTGCGGCGCAGAACGGCGCGGATGCGGGCCACGACCTCTTCGAGACTGAACGGCTTGGTGACGTAATCGTCGCCGCCGACCGTCAGCCCGGTGACCTTGTCCTCGAGGGAGTCGCGGGCTGTCAAGAAGAGGATTGGCAACTCACGGCCGCTGTCGCGCAGGCGGCGCGTCACGGTGAAACCGTCCATATCGGGCAGCATCACGTCCATCACCGCTAGGTCAAGGTCGTGCTCTTGGGCCAGTTGGAGGGCAGTGGCCCCGTCGGCAGCGGCGTGCACTTCGAAGCCGGCGAACTTCAAACTGGTGGCCAACAACTCGCGGATGTTGGTCTCGTCTTCGACAACGAGCAGGGTGGCCTCGGGTGTGGTCATACTCTAGTGTCCAAACCTAATCTGGGAATCTGCTGATAATTGACTGGGAGAGATCATTCGGCTGGGGTGAGTTCATCGAGATCGTCGGCGTCGACGATGCGGTATCCGTATCCCTGCTCAGCGAGAAACCGCTGGCGGTGAGCGGCGAAATCGGCATCGACGGTGTCTCGGGCCACCACAGAGTAAAAGTGGGCCGTCCGGCCATCGCCCTTGGGGCGCAACACCCTTCCTAGGCGCTGGGCCTCCTCCTGGCGGGAGCCGAAGGTTCCGGAGACCTGGATGGCTACGGAGGCCTCGGGCAAATCGATTGAGAAGTTGGCAACCTTGCTGACCACCAGCAGCGGGATGCTGCCGTCGCGGAAGCCGCCGAAAAGTTTCTGCCGCTCGGCGACACTGGTCGCCCCGGTGATCAGCGGAGCATCGAGGCGATTGGCGAGACCCTCGAGTTGATCGAGGTATTGACCGATGACTAGGGTTTGCGCGCCGAGGTGGCGCTTGACGAGTCGCTCAACGACCAGGTTCTTATCGCTCGCGCACGACGCAAAGCGGTAGCGCTCTTCAGGCTCGGCGACCGCATACGCCATGCGCAGGTGCTCCGGGAGCGTCACCCTCACCTCAACGCAGTCGGCGGGGGCGATGTAGCCCTGGGCCTCGATGTCCTTCCACGGCGCGTCGTAGCGCTTGGGGCCGATGAGGCTGAACACATCTGACTCGCGGCCGTCTTCGCGCACCAGCGTGGCGGTCAAGCCGAGCCGGCGTCGTGCCTGCAGATCTGCCGTCATCCGAAAGATGGGAGCGGGGAGCAGGTGGACCTCGTCATACAAGATGAGGCCCCAGTCCCGTGCATCCAGCAAGTCGAGGTGGGGGTAGATGCCTTTACGCCGCAGCGTCAGCACTTGGTATGTAGCGATGGTCACCGGGCGTACCTCTTTGCGGGACCCGCTGTATTCGCCGATCTCGTCCTCGGTCAGCGACGTGCGCGCCAGCAGCTCGTCCCGCCACTGACGGGCCGCCACGGTGTTGGTGACCAAGATCAAAGTGGTCGTGCCGGATTTGGCCATGGCGCCCGCCCCGACCAGCGTCTTGCCCGCGCCACAGGGCAGCACGACGACTCCGGAGCCGCCGTCCCAGAATCCGTTGACTGCCTGTTGTTGATAGGGCCGCAGCGTCCATCCGTCTTGCTTCAACGTGATGGGGTGCTTTTCCCCGTCGACGTAGCCAGCCAAGTCTTGGGCGGGCCAGCCCACCTTGAGTAACTCCTGTTTGAGGTGGCCGCGCTCGGAGGGGTGCACCAGCACGGTGTCGTCGTCGATGCGGTCACCGATCAACGGGCGGATCTTCTTGTGTCGCAGGATTTCGGTGAGGACCGCACGGTCGGTCGTGCGCAGGACCAGCAGCCGTGGCGGCGGACCTGATGCGACGTTGGGCTCGGTCTCTGCGCCTGAGTCGGCCTCAGCCTCGGCGTTACGCGCGTCTTTGGCGGCCTTGGCCTCGTTCGCGGCGTCAGAAACCTCCGGCGAGGCCAACTCCAACGTCAACCGGCCGTAGCGGTCCATGGTCTCGGCGATGTCGACAAGCAGCGCATTCGGCACCGGGTAGCGGCTGTGCCTCACCAGCGCATCAACGACCTGCTCGGCGTCGTGGCCCGCAGCGCGCGCGTTCCACAGGCCTAGGGGAGTCACCCGGTAGGTATGCACATGCTCGGGTGCTCGCTCCAACTCGGCGAACGGCGCGACGGCTCGGCGCGCGTCCTCGGAATCGGGGTGGTCGACCTCGAGCAGAAGGGTCTTGTCGGATTGAACGATCAGGGGTCCATTGGGCATCAGAGAGAGAACGTTACGCCGGGGCGGCGACATTCCCTGTCCCTGCGGGCCGCTTACCTCACGGTGATGCGCGAGGCACCGTCGGCGACGGTGATCTCACCGATGACTGGGTGGCCAGGGATTGTGCCTGCCAACAGCAGCCCGCCGCTGGTCTGCGCATCACACAGCCACGCCATCGCCTCGTCGCCCGCGCGGTTGTCCACGCTGGCGATGACGCTCTCGCGGTTGCGCCGCGAGCCTCCGGGAAGGTGGCCTTCTCGCAGCGCTCGCAGGGCATCGGGCAGCACTGGCACCGCGCTCGCATCGATCTGCGCGCAGACCCCGGAGGCGCGACACATGTTCAACAGGTGGCCGAGGAGGCCAAAGCCGGTGACATCGGTCCCGGCGACAATCCCCGCCGCGCGTGCTGCTGTGGAGCTGTCGGCGTTCAGGTTGGTCATCACGTCGATGGCCTCCTGATGAAGGACGCCCGTGGCGCGGTGCCACGCGTTCAAGATCCCGAGCCCGAGTGGCTTGGTCAGGGTCAGCGGGGTCCCGGGCACGGCTTGATCGATTCGGATCAACTCGGCGGTGGCTGCTGTGCCGAAAACCGCCATCCCAAAGAGCGGCTCGGTGGCCGTGACGCTGTGACCGCCGCCGACGGCACACCCGGCAGTGCTGCATACCTGTTGGGCACCGAGCAACACCTGGGAGGCGAGCTCCATCGGCAAGACGTCGCGCGGCCATGCGAGCAGGTTGAGGGCCATCGCGGGCACGCCACCCATCGCGTAGACATCGGACAGAGCATTAGCGGCCGCGATCCGACCCCACTGATAGGCGTCATCAACGACAGGAGTAAAAAAGTCCGAGGTCAGCACGTGAGCTTGCCCTGGCAGTGCGCCCGCCATAACCGCAGCGTCATCGCCGGTCTGAGGCCCGACGAGCAGCGAATCGTCGGCCGGTCCTAGCGCCGAAACGAGTGAGCGTAATTCGTCGGGCGGCAGCTTGCAGGCGCACCCTCCGCCGGAGGACAACGACGTCAAGCGCGGTGTCGAGGGGCCCATAAACCTGAGCGTATAGGCTCTCTTTTGCGGCGCTGAGCAGGCGTCGTGGAGGCGTCCGAGTCCTGGTGGGCTCCGCGGTCTTCAAAACCGCAGAGAGTAGCGATGCTGCTCTGGCGGGTTCGATTCCCGTCCGCCTCCGCCACCCGTGAGGAGAGCCGTGCACACCGACCCCCGGCGTCGTATCCCGCGCACCGATGACCTGCTGGCCCACCTCGACGTGATCGAAGTGGGGCGCGGAGTGCACCGGTTAATCGTGCGAGGCGCTATCACCAGGGCTCAAGAGGCCGCCCGAAGTGGCGCGATCGCTCCTGAGGCCGTCGCAGCCCACGCGGCCCGCGAACTGACGGTGGTCGAGAGCCCGTCGGTCATCAACGCGACCGGAGTCATCGTGCACACCAATCTCGGCCGATCAGCGCTGAGCGAGCAAGCCCAAACGGCTCTGTCGAGCGCCAGTGGCTACGCGGCGGTGGAGTTTGATCTGGCCACCGGTCGGCGGGCCCGCCGCGGGAGGGTGGTCACCCGAGACCTACTCGACCGTATGCCGGGGGCCGAGGATGCGTTGGTCGTCAACAACGGAGCGGCTGCTTTGCTGCTGGCGGTGCTCGCGCTACCAGGGGAGGTGTTGCTTTCGCGCGGGGAGATGGTCGAGATCGGTGA
>JBBSVB010000056.1:0-10879 GCA_038233875.1 Actinomycetales bacterium
GGATTCGCTACCGAGGTCGGTGACACCTGCACCGTCGTCAGAGCTGCACGCGGTCATGGTCAGTGCGCCAGCTAACGCGGTGGCGGCAAGAAAGGAACGTGAGCGAGCGTTCACGGTGGACTCCATAAGTCATGGGGGTGTGACGTAATTCGGATAAGGCGAACCTTACCAACCGATATGTGGGTTTTGTCCAGCCGGTATATCGTCGGTCGCCATGCCTGCCGAAACGTATGACGTCATCGTGTTGGGCGCTGGCCCCGCAGGTCTGGCCACTGCCCTGGAGGTTGCCGAGCGCGGGTTCCGCGTGGCACTGCTCGAGCGCGAGTCCGTCACGGGCGGAATGGCCGGCAGTTTCGACGTCGGCGGAACGCGTGTGGACTTCGGAAGCCACCGATTGCACCCGGTCACCCCGCCCGCGGTGCTCGCGCGATTGACGCGATTGTTGGGCGACGACCTGCAAACGCGCACCCGCCGAGGCCGCCTGCGCCTCGGAAGCCGATGGGTGGCCTTCCCGCTCAAACCCGCCGACCTCGCCCGCTCGATGCCCAGGGCATGGCTCCTCGGAGTCTTGCGCGACACCTTCCTCTCACCGCTGCGAGCGCGAGGCGCAAGCCGACCCACCTCGTATGCCGATTCGCTGCGAGGATCGCTGGGCCCGACTGCCTACGACACCCTTTATGCGCCATACGCCGAGAAGTTGTGGGGTCTGCCCGGCGAGCAGATCGACCCCGAGCAAGCACGGGTCCGCGTCAGCGCAGACACCGTGCCGAAGGTGGCCGTCAGGGTGGCCCGCAGCAGTGTGACTCATCTAGCCCAACGCGCCATTCCCCGGCTCCAGCGCCGCGCCGCGCCACGCGGCTCGACGTTTCTCTACCCCCGGCGCGGGTTCGGCCAGATCGTCGAAAGCCTCGAAGCTGCTGCTCGACAGGCCGGCGTGCACATCGTCACCGACGCAACGGTCACCTCCATCACGCCACCGCCCGTCTCGTCGGCGACCGCCACGAGGAGCACCGACACCATCACCATTGAGTGCAGCGACGGCACGACGTGGCAGTCGCCTACGGTGCTCTCGACGTTGCCCATCCCGCTGCTGGCCCGACTGGCCGACCCGTCGCCGCCGACCTCGGTCGTGGAGGACGCGAAGGCCCTCAAGTTCCGGGCCATGGTGTTGGTTTACCTGGCACACGAACGCCCGCAGTGGTCCAGTTTTGACGCTCATTACCTTCCGGGCGCGGGCACCCCGATCACACGGATCAGCGAGCCGTCCAACTACCGGGACAGCGCCGACGACCCCAGCGACCGCTCAGTCATCTGCGTGGAAATCCCCTGCGCGGTAGATGACGGTATCTGGACGGCGACCGACGACGACCTCAGCGCCGTCGTGCACCGAGCGATCGAGGATTTCGACCTCCCCCCGTTGGACAGTTCGGCGATCGAGTCTCGCCGCTTACGGTCGGTCTATCCGATCTACGAACACGGTTTTGCCCCGAGACTGGCGCGGCTGGAGAACTGGGCGGACGGCATACCTGGAGTGACGACGTTGGGTCGGTCTGGGCTGTTTGCGCACGACAACACCCACCACGCCCTCATCATGGCCGCCGCCGTCGCGGACTCCCTGGACGATACCGGCCGCCTAAACAAGCACCGGTGGCGTGAAGCCCGAGAGTCGTTCCGCACCCACGTGGTCGAGGACTGATGCCCATCCGCGTGCTGTCGGCTACGTCGTCCGCGAAGAACCCTCGCGCTAGGTGCGGTTGAGCTCGCGGTGCACCGCCGGGACGACCTTGCGCAGGTATCGGCCGAGAGAAACGAACGAACTCCCGGTGGTGCGGAAGCGATAGCTGATGGGAACCTCGGCATACACAAAACCCTTGGCCAACAGGTCGAGGGTGAGCACCTGGGCGTAGTTGTAGTCGTGCACCACCTCGGCCTGGCGCAGCGCACTTGGAGAAAACGTGCGGAAGCCCGACTGCCCGTCGCTCAGGTCAGGCCGACGAGTCATCCAGCGCACCCACCGGGTCAGTGCCAGATTGCCGACGCGCCGGTGCGGGCGCATGGTTTCGATCGTCCCGGCGAACCGGCTTCCGATCACGTAGTCGGCCTCACCGCTCACAATCGGGGCAACCACGTCCGGGATCTCTTCGGGTGGGTATTCGCCGTCGGCGTCGATATAAACCCCTGCCACCGGGTTGCGGGCGGCAGCTTCGGCAAGCCCCCGACGCACCGCCGCGCCAAGTCCTTGATTGGGGCTCACGCTGATGACGGTGGCCCCGGCAGTCGTCGCTCGCTCAGCAGTGCCGTCGGTCGACCCGTCGTCGATCACCAGCACTTCGACTCGGTGGCCATGGGCGATGGCCGGGACCCGAGCGATGACCGAGGCAATGATGTCCTCCTCGTTGTGGGCCGGCATAAAGACCACGATGGGGGCGTCCGGATCGCTGGTCATGGCGGCGGGACGTGCTGGCAGCGCACGCTGCAGACGCCAACGACCCCAATAGCCCGGCGCGGGAACGAACAACGCCACACCCCCCGCGAGCAGGCTGTATGCCGTCTTGACCCCGTGCGTGAGGAGCACCACCGCGAAGGCCTGACTCGCGTCGAACCCCAGTGCCACCAGCGCCGCGGTTCCCGCCGCTTCGTAGGTCCCAAAACCCCCTGGGGTAACCGCCACCACCTGCGCAAACACCGTGATCGCCGTGACCCCGGCGGACTGGGCAAACGTGATCTCCAAGCCCGCCGATGTCGCCACCGCGAACAGCACCACGGCCTCCAGCAGCCACGCCCCCACCGTCGAGACCACGACAAGCAGATCCGGGGTTCTCGCCGCAGCATCCGCGCTGACCCGCCGAGACCACCACCACGCGGCGGCCAATCCACCACCCAGCAGCACGCCGATCGCGATTGAGCCCCCTGTCCCCACGATGGAAGTCAACGCCACCGGAGCAGCGACCGCCGCAACCAGGATCAACGCCACGAGATCCCCCAAGCGCAGCACCACGACCCCCGCGATCACCGCCTTCGGAGCGAGCGCGGTCCGGCGCAGCACACTCGTCACGCGCAGCACCTCGCCCAAACGCAGCGGCAGCACGTGATTGCCGAGCAGCGACACGTGAATACCCGCCCACGCCTGCCCGAGGCTCAATTTAGGCTGCACCCGAGTCCAGGCGAGGGTGCGCACTCCGAACGCCACGGCATACGCCATCAAAGCCCCACCTATCGCCAGGGGCGAGCCAGCCACCGCACCCGCGACCTCCCGCAACGGGGCACCCTCGACGACTCCGACCAACCACCACAACGCGGCCACCATCACGATGAGGCCGAGCAGGGTCCGCGGCGCGGCAAGCCGATCCGTCCACTTTTGGCGAGCCGCTGGGACGACGGCCAACCCGCCGTCGGAACGTTTGTTCATTAGGCAAGGATGCCCTAACCTAATTAGGTACGTGGACACTTGCGTTATTCGTCGCACCCGGAGGTTGAGTTGGGCATCGTGGTCACCGGGGCCTCCGGCTTTTTAGGGAGCACCCTCGTGCCAGCCCTGACGCAGATCGGTCACGACGTTGTTGCCATCGATCGCGCAGCCCCCTCGTTCTTCGCTCACACCGTGAGCCACCTGAGTTGCGAGTTGTCGACGCCCACCGACGAAGTTGTCAGCGCTCTGCGTGAGGCCGACGCGATCATCCATCTCGCGGGGTGCCCCGGCGTGCGCGACTCAGGCCCGAAGGTGGCCCAGCGCCGCCACCGCGACAACGTCGAAGCCACCCAAGCCGTGCTCGACGCCGCACCGCTCACGACCCCGTCCATCGTGCTCTCCTCGTCGTCCGTCTACGGAGGTGCCCGTTCGCACCCTCCCGCGTCGGTAGCAACCCACTCACCCACGATCCGCGCCAGCCACGAAGACGACATGCTCTGCGCGCGTGGGGGTTACGCGGCAAGCAAGATCGCCTCTGAACAGGTTTGCCGGGCCCGCGCCGAAGCCGGAGGACACATGCTGGTGGTGCGCCCCTTCACGGTGCTCGGAGAGGGGCAGCGCTCCGATATGGCGGTGGCCCGATGGGCCCGCGAAGCCCGTGACTCTGGCGCAGTCACCGTGCTGGGAGACCCACAACGGACCCGCGACTTCACCGACGTCCGCGACGTCGCGCGGGCTTTGAGTGCGTTGCTGCATCGGGGCTCGACCGGAACGGTCAACGTGGGCACCGGCAGGGGGCAGACCCTCGGCGCCCTTGCCAGCGCAGTCGCCCACGCGATCGGAGTCGCACCCGACCTTCACGTCGTGCCCGCTGGTGAAGCCGAAGTTGCCCACACACGGGCTCACACCGAGCGTCTGCGCAGACTTGTCGGGTTCGTCCCTGACACCCATCTGCTGGACGTGGTGGCCAGATCCGTGGCCAGCCTGCCCACTGCCGCCGACGCGGCGGTCGACCGGATGCTCGACGAGCGCCTTCGGGTGGGGACATGACCACCGCGCGCCGCGAGCTGCTGACCGCCGCAGTGGTCGCCGGATTGCTGTGTTTGATCGTGTCGGCGCTAGGCATCTCGATCCGGGCTGCCGATCAGGGAGCGGCCGCCGTGGATGAGCCGCAGTATCTACTCACCGCCACGAGCCTGTGGGAAGACCGCGACCTCGACATCTCCAACCAGCGAGCCCAAGGCACCGCGCGCGAATTCTACGACGCGGCCCTGCCGGTGCAGACCGCCGTATTGCCCGGCGGCGAGCGCATCAGCCCGCACGATCCGCTGCTGCCGCTGCTGCTCGCCCCCGCGGTGGGTGTGGGAGGTTACGTCGGCGCCAAGGTCATGATGGCCCTGATGGCGGGGCTGCTGGGGGCGGCCACCACGTGGGCCATCGGATCGCGTTGTGAGGTCTCTCCCCTGCTGGCCGGTGCCGTGGTTGCGGTCGCGGGCCCGTCCGCGCCGTTGGCGATTTACGGCAATCAGGTCTACCCAGAGCTGCCCGCAGCATTGGTCGTGGTCATCGCCGTCGGCGCCATTCTGCGCCCACGCGGCCACGTCGAGACCTCACGCAGCTCGATAGTGCGGGCGATCGTCCTGGTGCTGGCCGTGACCGCTTTGCCGTGGCTGGCCATTAAGTACGTGTTGGTCGCCGCAACCGTGGCCGCCGTCGGCCTATGGCGTATGCGCTCCACGACCCCCCGGCTCCTGCTGCCGGTCATCGCTACCTTCGCGGTCTCCGGGGCTATCTGGTTGGCCTCACACCAGATCTTGTATGGCGGGTGGACGGCCTACTCCACCGGCGACCACTTCCAGGGCTCGGGTGAGTTCGGGGCGGTCGGGTTTGCTCCGGACTACGTCGGGCGCAGCGTGCGACTGATCGGCCTGTTGACCGATCGGGACTACGGGCTGATCGCCTGGGCACCCGCTTGGCTGCTCGCCCTGCCGGCCATCGGCTTTTTGCTCGGCGTTCGTCGCCCACCCCAAGCGAGGTCCACGCTACCCGCCACATCAGGATCAGCTACGCCACAACACGTGTCGGTGGTTAGCCTTCCGTTGCTGGCCGGGTGGCTGACCGCGACGTTCGTCGCGTTGACCATGCACGGATTTTGGTCGCCCGGTCGCCAAGTTGTCGTGGTGCTGCCGCTGGCCGCCATGCTTATCGCCGTCGCTTTGTCGCAGGTAGGTGCCCATGCCCGTGCGTCTCGGCATAGAGCCACCCCCTTTTTCGTCGGATCAGGTGCGATCGCCGCCGTCGGTGTGGCCATCATGGGATGGGTCCTGCTTGCCGGTCACCAAGGCACGCTGACCTGGGTCGGTGCCCCCAACCTCACGCCGCCCGCACCAATCTCAGCGTTGCGATCAATCCTCCCGGACTATCGCGAGCTAGGCACCGGCGCTTGGGTGCTGCACGGACTGTGGGTGGTCGCTGCCATCCTGATGTGTGTAGGCAGTTGGCTCGCCGGTCGCCGACTCTGCGCACCCGACCCCAGCACCGACGACCCAAACTCCGACGTCTCCCACTCTGACGTTTCCCGTACTGACGTTTCCCATACTGGAATGAGAGAACTGACCTCATGACGCTGCCCCGCTCCAAGACTCTGCGCGCGCTCGCCCTCGGCGGGCTGACCGGTGTCCTCGCGCTGACCGCCACCGGGTGCGCTGGCGGCGACGACAACGTCGTGCGGGTTTATTCGGCTCGTCACTACGACCTCGAAGAGGCCTTCGAGAAGTTCAACGCCGAAACGGGAGTCGAGGTTGAATTTTTGTTCGGCTCCGACGCCGAGCTGCGCGAGAAAATCGAGGCCGAAGGCGAAGACACCCAGGCCGATGTCTACATGACGGTCGACGCCGGCAACCTGGCCAACGCGGCCGAGCAGGGAATCTTCGCACCGCTGACCTCCGAGGTGCTGGACGAAGCCGTGCCCGAAGGTCTGCGCGACCCGCAGGACCGATGGTTCGGCCTGGCCCAGCGCGCGCGGACCATTGTCTACTCCACCGAGCGGGTTAACGAGGGCGAGCTGTCGACATACGAAGATCTGGCCGACCCTAAGTGGAACGGCCGTCTGTGCCTGCGCAACTCCACCGCCACCTACACCCAGTCGCTGGTGGCCTCGATGATCGCCGCCGACGGTGAGGCCAAGACCGAAGAGGTCGTCAAAGGCTGGGCCGACAACGCCGAAATCTTCAACAATGACGTCGACATCATCAACAACATCGCGAGCGGCAAGTGCGACGTCGGCCTCGTCAACCACTACTACTTCGCCCGTGAACTCAACGACAACCCCGATCTGCCGGTCACACTCTTCTGGGCCAACCAGGACACCACCGGCGTGCACGTCAACATCTCGGGCGCAGGGGTCACCGCCAACGCCGACGACCCTGAGCTGGCCCAACAACTTCTGGAGTGGCTCGCCACGGACGGTCAGGAAGAGTTCGTCGGCGACAACTTCGAGTTCCCCGTGAACAAGGACGTGGAGCCCGATCCGCTGATTGCTGGCTTTGGCCCCTTCAAGGCTCAAGACGTGGACGCAGTCGCCTACGGCCAGCTCAACACTGCAGCCGTCGAGCTCATGGCGCGGGCAGGATACGAATGAGTCTGTCCCAAGAGTCGCGGGCGGCAACCTCGACCAGGCACACGCTAGGCCCCAAGCGCCTGCGCAACACCGGCGACGGTCGTCGTCGGTGGCAGATCGTCGTGCTCGCGCTGGCCCTGATCACCACCCTCCCGGTGCTGCTCGTCGTTGGCTCGCTGCTGACTCCCGATCTCAGCGTCTGGGGCTTCCTGGTCGATCTCGGGCTGACGTCCATGGTGCTGACGACGCTGGCTTTGGTCACCGTGGTCGTCGCCGGAAGCGTGGCCATGGGCGCCGGGCTCGCGTGGCTGGTCGGCAAGTACCGCTTCCCTGGCCAGCGCTGGTTTTCCTGGATGCTGGTGCTGCCACTGGCGGTGCCTGCGTACGTCATGGGGTTTGTGTATATCGGCCTGCTTGACCACCCGGGGCCGATCCAGTCCGGCCTGCGCGCGGTCTTCGGGCCGGACGTGTGGTTCCCCGAGGTGCGCTCCTTTGCGGTGTGCGCGATCGTGCTGATCATCGCGCTCTACCCCTACCCCTACATTTTGGCTCGCGCTGCGCTGCGGGAGCAGTCGGCCACCACGTATGACGCCGCTCGAGCACTCGGCGCCGGACCGCTGCGGGCGGCGTGGCAGGTCGTCCTTCCGCTGGCTCGCCCCTCGTTGGCCGCTGGCGGTTTGTTGGTGGCGATGGAGACGCTGACCGACTTTGCGACCGTGCAGTATTTCGGGGTGCAGACCGTTTCGGTCGGCATTCACCAGGTCTGGGTCGGCATGTATAACCGTGCCGCCGCTGCCGAATTGGCCGGTGTGGTGTTGATGTTTGCGGTGCTCGTGCTTGCTCTGGAGCGGATCGGCCGAGGCGGCGCGCGCTTCCACCAACAAGGTGGCGGCGGGCACTCGCTGGAACCCGCAACGTTGACCGGCCGACAGGCTCGCGGCGCCACGGCACTGTGCCTCTCGGTGATCGCCTTGACCTTCGTGGTGCCGGTGACGCAACTGCTGGTCTGGACCGGGCCGCTGATCGGCGACGGAGGTCTGGACAGTCGCTACCTCGGCTACCTCGGCAATAGCGCCATGATCGCGGGCATCGTCGCGGTGACCTGCGTTGTCGTCGGGGTCGTGCTCGCCAGCGCCACTCGCCTCGGTGGGGGCCGCTGGACCGGGTGGATGGCTCGCTCGGCCACGGTGGGGTATGCCGTGCCAGGACCCGTCGTGGCCATCGGCGTGCTCATAGTGCTCTCGGGTGCGGACTCGATCCTCGACGCGTTCGGCATCAACTGGGGCGGCGTGCTGATCACCGGCACGCTGTTCGGTCTGTTGTATGCCTACGTCATTCGGTTTGTGGCCTTGGCGTGGAGCAGCCTCGACGCTGGTTTGGAGAAGGTCTCACCGTCGTTGACCGCGGCCGCGTTGACGCTCGGGATCAAGCCGCTGGGCGTGATGCGCCGAGTGCACCTGCCGCTGCTCGGCCCTGGCGTCGGAGTGGCCCTGGTGTTGGTGGCCGTGGACACCCTCAAAGAGTTGCCGATCATGTTGTTGCTGCGGCCGTTCGGCTTCGAAACGTTAGCCGTGTGGGTCTTCGAGTTGGCGTCTGAGTCTCGGTGGGAGACGGCGGGGCTGCCCGCTTTGACCATCATCGTCGTAGCCCTGGTGCCTATCGTGCTGGTCTTCCGGCATACCCTGGCAGTCCCTGATCTAGAAAAGAGTGAGTCGGACTCATGAGCACGACCCTGCACGCGAGCGCTGCTGCTTCTAGTGACACCGCGCCGATCGCCACTGCGACGGATGCCGTCCTGCAGTGCGTCGGCGTGACCAAACGGTTCGGCTCGACGACGGCAGTCAACGATATTTCGTTAAGCCTGGGTCGCGGCGAGGCGTTGGCGATCGTGGGGCCTAGCGGCTGTGGCAAGTCCACCCTGCTGCGGATGATGGCGGGGCTGACCACCGTGGACTCGGGGACTATTTTCGTTGGGGGCAAAGAGGTAGCTGGGCCGACGACGTTCGTGCCCGCAGAGCGACGCGGTGTGGGCATCGTGTTCCAGGATTTGGCGCTGTTTCCGCACCTGAGCGTGGCCGACAACGTGGCTTTTGGGTTGGCCCGTCGATCCGGTGCGACGCGCCGTCGAGGCTGGTTGAAGGGTCGGGGGGCCGCGGCAGAGCCGAAACCGAACCGTGCACCACACCGCGAGGACGGGTCGAGCCGCGAGGTCACATCAAGCGCTGGCGTCACGTCGAACGACGAGCGGGTCCGCGAGATGCTGGAGCTCGTTGGCCTCAGCCGATTCGGCGACCGCTTCCCCCATCAACTTTCCGGTGGTGAGCAACAGCGCGTGGCCATTGCCCGGGCGCTGGCGCTCAACCCCGAGGTCGTCCTGCTTGACGAACCCTTCAGTCAGTTGGACCGTGGCCTTGCGGCCCGGGTGCGCGACGAAGCGATCCAGGCGCTGCGGGCTGCTGGGGCCAGCGTGGTGTTGGTGACTCACGATCAGGACGAGGCGCTAGCCGTTGGCGACCGCGTTGCCGTGCTGCAGGCCGGGAAGTTGGTGCAGGTCGCCGATCCCGAAGAGGTCTTCCACCGTCCGGTCAACCGGTTTGTGTCCACCTTCCTCGGCGAGGCTGACTTCTTGTCCGGGGTGCGTCACGGCGAGTCCGTCGACACGCTGCTCGGTCCCTTGCCGGTGTTTGACGGGGCTGATGGTGACGTTGACGTCATGACTCGGCCGCACGATCTGACTGTCCTGCCTTTGGTGCTGGCTGATGGCACCGAGCGCACCCAAGACCAAGGCGCCGCTGGTGTGGTCAAGCGCATCGAGTTCCGTGGTGGCGATGTGCTGCACCACGTGACCTTGGATGCCGGCCCCTCGCTGCGGGCTTTGACCTCACACACCCACAAGGTTGCTGTCGGCGAACGAGTGTTGGTGCCCACTCCTGCGGCCCACCCCCTGACGGCCTTCGACGTCTCGTGTCCCACGCACAAGACGCCACCCACCCATGCCTAGTCGCTTGCCGTCCCCTCCGGGGCCACCCACCTCGCGCGGCCTGTAGCGCAAAGGTCCTTGTGCCGCGAGCGTGTGCCTCTAGCGCACAGGTCCTTGTGCCGCGAGCGTGTGCCGCCAGCGTGTGACGAATTTGGGGACCTGGGCCCAATCTTGTTACACGCTCGCCAGATGTCAGCCAGTTTGCGATGCCCGGTACGCAAGCGTGCGCCGACATTCACACCCTGGGCTCAAAATCGGCGCACGCTTAGTTAGTTCCGGGGCTCAACGCCCAGCCGGGAGGCTTGAAGCACCCGGCAGCTGAAGTTCGTGGTCTCTAGCCGACGAGCTCTTCGACCTTCTTGGGCATGAGTGCTGCAGCCAAGACCAGCACAACCGCCACCGCGGCCGAGGTCATGAATACCGCGTGGATGGCCGGGTCCAGGACCCCCGGCGGCAAAGACTCCAGGTCGACTGGTGCTCCACCGAGACGATCGGCGACGATGTGGTTCACGATGGCCCCGAGCGCCGCGACCCCCACGGCACTGCCCACCGAGCGAGCAAACAACGACGCACTTGTGGCCACGCCTCGGTCCTTGCGCTGCACGGCCGCTTGCGCCGCCACGATCGCTGGACTGGCTACATACCCGAAGCCCAGGCCCATCACGAAGCACGGCGCAGCCAGCCACCATACGGGGCTGTCTGCGTTGACGCTCAGCAGCATCGTCGCCCCGGCCAGCGCGATCACTGAGCCGATCAGCATCGTGGCGCGGAAGCCGATCGAGAGGTAGAGCCGCCCCGAGGTCGTTGCCGCAATCGGCCAACCGATGGTCATAGCCGCGAGCGCGAAACCCGCCGTCACCGCACCAGTCCC
>JBBSVB010000057.1:0-10719 GCA_038233875.1 Actinomycetales bacterium
ACGATGAGGCTGGACTCCAGCCGCGTCGACCACATGCTCGACGTGGTCGGCCTGACCAAGAAGGAGTCGCATCGCCGAGTGAAGAACTACTCCTTGGGTATGCGCCAGCGCCTCGGCATCGCAGCCGCCCTGATCGGTGACCCGGAAGTGCTGATCCTCGACGAGCCCGCCAACGGTCTCGACCCTGCGGGCATCCGCTGGATGCGTGACCTGCTCGGCCAGTTCAGCGACGAGGGCGGCACCGTGCTGTTGTCGTCGCACCTGCTGAACGAGATCGAGCGCATCGCCGACGACATCGTGGACATCGGCCACGGCAAGATCGTCGCCCAAGGCGCCACCGAAGACCTGCTCCGCCCGTCCGGAACGTTCGTCAAGAGCGTGGACGACGCACGGCTGGCCACCGAGTTGCGCGACGCCGACATCGAGTGCGACGTCGCCGAGGGTGGCCTGCGCACCACCGCCGAGCCGCACCAGATCGGTGCGATCGCCGCCGCGGGGCAGATCCCTCTCGTTGAGTTGCGACCGGCCGACAACCGCGGCCTTGAAGAGATGTTCCTGACCCTGACCAGCGACGACGCCCGTGTGGAGGCTGCAGCATGACCATTACCCAGGACCGAACCACCGCCCCATTGCTCACCAACGAGGGCCCTCGCCGACGTGACCCGATCAAGGCAGTCCCGTTCAGTCGGGTCCTGCACGTCGAGACCCGCAAGCAGGTCGACACCACGGCCGGTCGGTGGTTCCTCATCGGCATCGCGGGCGTCACCGCGCTGGTCTTCGCCATCATGTTATTCACCGACGACGGCCAGAACACGTGGATGAACTACCTCGGTGGCACCACCATGCCACTGTCGGTGTTGTTGCCGATCGTCGGCATCATGGCCGCCACCTCCGAATGGTCGCAGCGCACCGCCATGACCACCTTCACGCTCGAACCCCGCCGAGGCCGCACCGTCGCCGCCAAGGTCATCAGTTCCGTTCTCATCGGCGCAGTCCTCTTCGCGATCGCCGCAGCTTTGTCCGCGGTCGTCTACCAGATTGCGATCTCTGCCCGAGGCGTCGATAGCGACTGGACTGTCCTCTGGTGGGCCATCGGTGGAGCGGCCATCATCTTGCTGTTCGGCCTGTTGCAGGGCAGCGCGTTTGGTCTGGCTCTGCTCAACACTCCGGCAGCCGTGGTCGCATACTTCGCTCTGCCCACCGCGGTCAGCGGCGTGAGCCTGCTGCTGCCCTCATGGGAGACCTTCTTCTCCTGGACCGATATCAACACCACGATGATCCCTTTCTTCATGGGCATCGCGCCGACAAGTGACGAGTGGGCAAAGTTCGGTGTATCAGCAGCGATCTGGGTTGCTCTTCCTATGGTGGTCGGAGTGTGGCGAGTGCTTCACCGTGAGGTGAAGTAACCCGTCCAGCTGATGACCGATCTGCGCGCTCTTACACGCAGGTAATGGGGGGAGGGCGCGCTTATCGGTCATCGGGCGCGGCACGGTGATGCCGCACAGAAGTCGGCGGGGCCGCCCAAATCAGGGGATTTGCGGCCCCGCCGATGCGTGCGTATGCCGACTGTCGGCATACCCTGGCTTGCTGTGCCGCTAGCACGCACCGCTTCGGACGTGGCTCCGGGGTCGTAACACCGCATCACACACGGAGGCAACACCGGTATGGCGACAACTAAGTTGAGCGCACTGGGGTGCGCCATGGCGGGGGCGCTCGTGCTCAGTGCGTGCAGTGCCGGCAGCAGCACTAGTGAGCCGAGCGAGGCCTCTGGGTCGGGGGACTCAGAGAGCGTCACCATCGGGCTGTTTGCCGAGCCGGCCAGCCTCGACTTCACCACCACCGATGGCGCGGCCATCCCGCAAGCACTCCTCTACAACGTCTACGAAACGCTGCTCAAGGTCGACAGCGCCACCGGCGACATCGTGCCCGCCCTCGCCAGTGGGTATGAGGTCTCCGACGACGGTCTGACCTACACCTTCACGCTCGTTGAAGACGCGAAATTCAGCAATGGCGGCGATTTCACCGCCGAGGACGCGGTCTTTTCCATCGATCGCGTGAAATCCGACGACTGGACGGTCTCGCTGAAGTCCGCGATGGACGTCGTCGAGTCCGCTCAAGCGACCGGCGACCACGAGCTCACCGTGACCCTGAGCCGCCCCGATAACTCGTGGCTGTACTCGATGACCACCGGTGTCGGTGCGATGTTCGACACCGAAGGCGTCGCTGACCTGGCGACCGACCCGATCGGCACGGGTCCTTACTCCTTCGGTACGTGGGACCGCGGCACCTCGATCACCCTGGAGCGCAACGAGGATTACTGGGGTGACGCACCGTTCTTCGACACGGTCGACTTTGCTTACTTCAAGGATGCGAATGCCGTCAACAGCGCGATGTTGACCGGATCCATCGATGTGATCGGCACTGTGCAGGCCCCCGAGTCGCTGGCTGAGTTTGAGACCGACACGTTTCAGATCATCGAGGGCACGACCAACGGTGAAGTCGTGCTGTCGTTCAACAGTGAAAATAGCCCCTTCTCCGATGTGCGCGTCCGCCAGGCTGTCCGGTACGCCATCGACCACCCCACCTTGCTCGACACCTGCTGGGCGGGGCGCGGCGAGTTGATCGGCTCGATGGTGCCCCCGACCGACCCTTGGTATGAGGACCGCACCGGCGACTACCCCTTCGACCTCGACAAGGCCAAGGAACTGCTCGCAGACACCGGCAATGAGGGCGCCGCCGTGCGACTGCGACTGCCCAACCTGCCGTATGCCGTGGCGTGCGGGACCGTCGTCGAGTCCATGTTGGAGGACGCCGGGTTCGAGGTCACCGTGGACACGTTGGAGTTCCCGTCGGCCTGGCTTGAAGAGGTCTTCACGGCCAAGGACTTCGACATGTCGATCGTGTCGCACGTCGAGCCCCGAGACATGCGGGCCGTCTTCGGCGACCCGGACTACTACACGAGCTACGGTATACCAGAGGTGCAGGCGCTCTTTGACGAGGCCGACGCGGGCACCGAGGAGGAGCAGGTCGCCACGATGAAGGAAGCCGCCGCCCTGATCAGCAAGGACGCCGCCGCCGACTTCCTGTTTCTCCTGCCCAACCTGATCGTGGCCGATCCCGACATCACCGGCCTTCCGGAGAACGCCGTGAGCACGTCGTTCGACCTGTCCGCGCTGGCTCGAGGATGAGGACCGGGCTGCTCGACTGAGCGCCCGGAGTTGCGATGATCCTGCAGTTGCTGCGCCGCCTCGGCGTGCTGATCGCCAGTGTTGCGGTCAGCACGGTGGTGGTTTTTGGCTTCATGCAGGTGCTGCCCGGCAACCCTGCTCGGGTGGCCCTGGGGGTTAACGCCTCCGATGCCGCCGTGGCCCGGATGACCGCGCAATTCGGTCTCGATCGGCCGCTGCCCGTGCAGTATTTCGAGTGGATCGGCGGCATGCTGCGCCTGGACCCGGGCATCGAATACATCTCGAAGGCCCCGATTGGGCCGCAGATCGGCGACCGCTTGCTGGTCACGTTGTGGCTGGTCGCGGCGGCCATGGTGCTCGCGGTGCTGATCGCCGTGCCGGTCGGGACATGGATGGCCATGCGCCACCGACACTTCGACGGGGTGGTGCTGTCGGGGTTGTCGCAGATCGGCGTCGCGGTGCCCGCGTTCTTGGCGGGGATCGTGCTGATTTCGGTGTTTGCGGTGCGGCTGGGGTGGCTGCCGTCCGGGGGGTGGGTCGTGCCTGCGGACGACCCTGCTGGCTTCGTGAAGCGGTTGATCTTGCCCTCAATTTCTCTGGCGTTGGTGCAGGGGTCGGTGCTGGCACGCTATGTCCGATCGGCCGTGCTCGATGAGCTGCACCAGGACTACCTCCGCACCGCCCAAGCCAAAGGGTTGCGACCCGTCCAAGCCGTGTTTCGGCATACCTTGCGCAACGCCGCCGTGCCTGTGGTGACCGTGTTGGGCCTGCAACTGGCCGGTTTGCTGGTCGGTGCGGTGGTCATTGAGCGCGTGTTCGTGATCCCCGGGCTGGGGTCGCTGCTGCTGGACTCGGTCGGCCAACGCGAGCTGTTGACCGTGCAAACCGTGGTGATGGTGCTGGTCGTCGCGGTGCTGGTCATCAACTTCATTGTCGACGCGTTGTATGTCGTGATCGACCCTCGGCTGCGGGTGGGTGGGCGCTCGTGAAGCGGCTGAACGCATCGCTGGTCATTGGCGGTGTGCTCGTGGCGCTTGTGGTGTTGCTCGCGTTGGTGTCGTTTGTGTGGACGCCGCACCCGCCGATGAAGGTGTTGGCGACCGAGGCCTACCAGCGGCCGAACGCCGAGTTTTGGCTCGGGACCGACCGCTTCCGCCGCGACGTCTTCACCCAGATTTTGCTGGGCTCGCGGACTGCTCTCTTTGTTGGGTTCGTCTCCGTCGGGGTGGCCGCGCTGGTCGGGGTGCCGCTGGGGATTTTCGCCGCCATGTCGCCCCGCTGGCTCGGACAGTTCGTGATGCGCGGCAACGACATCGTGCTCGCTTTCCCTGCGCTGCTGCTTGCGATTATGTTTGCGGCTCTGTATGGCGGCTCGACCCGAGTCGCGATGGTCGCCATCGGCATCGCGACCGTTCCCTCGTTTGCGCGGATCACCCGATCGGGGGCGCTTGGGGTGCTAAGCAGCGACTTCGTGTTGGCCGCTCGCGCCGCCGGTCGTGGGCCCTCTGCCATTGCCGTTCGGCACGTGCTGCCGAACGTGGTGGGGCTGATCATCGTCCAGGCGTCGGTGTCGTTCGCGATTGCGATCTTGGTCGAGGCAGCGCTGGCCTATCTGGGGTTAGGGACGCCGACTGGTCAGCCGTCGTGGGGGCGGATGCTGTTCGAAGCCCAATCCACGTTGCGGTCTGCTCCGTACTTGGTGGTGATCCCCGGCGGGGCAATTGCCTTGGCGGTCTTGGGATTCAACTTGCTAGGCGACGGGCTGCGCGATGCTCTCGACACGAAGTTGGCCCGCCGATGAACGAGACCTCAGAAGTGCTGTCCGTCTCGAGCCTTTACGAGGCCGCGGGGGATACCGCGCTGCTCAGCGACGTGTCGCTATCGATTGCCCGGGGGGAGCGGGTCGGGCTGATCGGGGAGTCCGGGTCGGGTAAATCGCTGACTGCGCTGTCCATCATGGGGCTGCTCAGCGACGGTTTGTCTGCGACCGGCGACGTGCGCCTAGCTGGTCACGAGGGCAACCTCCTTGAGCGTTCGTCGGCGCAGATGTCGTCGGTGCGCGGTGACGACATGACGATGGTGTTTCAGGAACCCATGACGGCGCTGAACCCGACCATGCGCGTCGGTGCTCAGGTGGCTGAGGTCATCCGGCTGCACCGCGACGGCGTTTCCCGAGGCTCGGCGCGCTTGCGGGCCATCGAGGTGCTGGGCCAGGTGGGTTTGGACGACCCCACTGCTATCGCACGCGCTTATCCGCACCAACTCTCTGGCGGTCAGCGGCAGCGTGTAGTCGTCGCCATTGCGCTCGCCAATGACCCCGTTCTGCTGCTGTGCGACGAACCCACCACGGCTCTCGACGTCACTGTCCAGGCCAAGGTTCTGGACCTGATCGTCAGCGGGGTCGAGGCTCGGGATGCGGCGCTGCTGTTCATCACCCACGACTTGGCGGTCGTCTCCCAGGTCTGCGAACGGGTGCTCGTGATGTACGGCGGGCGCATCGTCGAGGCCGGGCCGGTGGCTGAAGTGTTTGGGGCTCCTCGCCACCGGTACACCCAGGGTTTGTTGGCGGCGAGTGACCTGAGCTCGGTGCCGGACGGTTCGCCTCTGCCGACGATCGAGGGCGCCGTGCCCGCAGCGGGTCGCTTCCCGTCGGGATGCGTCTTCCGCAACCGGTGCGCTCACGCCTCGGCGGCCTGCGAGAGCCAACCGCCGTGGTCCGTGCGTGGCGAGCATCCGGCGGGCGTTGCGGCATACGGGTTTGCGTGTTTTCACCCGGCTGGTGATTCCGATGAGTGACTCGTCGGCGATCTCGGTCTCGGGGGTCAGCCGGTCGTTCCGACGGCCCCGCGTTTCGCTGCGTGAGCCCGGCGCGGTCGTACACGCGGTGCGTGACGTCAGCGTCGAGATTGCCGCCGGTGAGCGGTTTGGGATCGTCGGGGAGTCGGGGTCGGGCAAGTCCACACTGCTGCGGATGATCGCCGGTCTGGACCAACCGACCTCGGGTGCCATCGAGGTGCAGGGGCGTTCGATCGTGGGCGAATCCTGGCGTGATCTGCGTTGGCTGCGTGGCCAACTGCAGGTGGTCTTCCAAGACCCGATGAGCTCGCTGGACCCTCGGATGAAGGTGCGCGACATCATCGCTGAGCCGTTGATTGCCCAGCGGATCGGCGACGGTGCAGCCCAATCGGCGCGTGTCGACGAACTGCTGACCGCCGTCGGTATGTCGCATGACGCGGTCAGTCGCTACCCGCACCAGTTCTCGGGAGGGCAGCGACAACGGATCTCCATCGCCCGAGCCCTCGCCCCCGCACCGGCCATCCTGGTCGCCGACGAACCCGTCAGTGCCCTCGACGTGTCGGTCCGCGCTCAGGTGCTGAACCTCCTGGACGACGTGGTGTCCGGCCTCGACCTGACGTTGGTGTTCGTCAGCCACGACCTGTCCGTGGTGCGGCACGTTTGCGACCGAGTGGCCGTCATGAAAGCCGGCGAATTCGTCGAGATCGCCCCCACCGAGCAACTCTTCACCGACCCCCAGCACGCCTATACGCGCCAGCTGCTCGCCGCCATACCCACTCTCCCCTGACGGCCCCAACCAACCGGGCCCCACGGAGCTGATGACCGATAAGCGCGCAAACCCACGCCTGCAAACCGCGAACGGAGCGCATATCGGTCATCAGCGCCCTAGTCTTCTTCGAACGCTGGTGGCCTTGGCCTCCCACGAGTACCGTCGGATCAAGCGAATAACTACCCGGCGTGTTCGGGTGGTTGGATCTCGGAGAGCGTCTTTGCGGAATTGAAGAGTCGATGCCGCGGTGACCAGGTTAGCCGAAATTTCGCGATAGACGCATGGATTGCTGAAACCGCGATCGCCATGGGGGCACCGGTCGTGACTCTGGACCGGGACTTCCGCCTCTTCAATGGCCTCCGCATCGTGCAACCCGCGCTCCGAGCATCGTCGGCGGGGGGACTTTGCCCTGATGCTCATTTCTCTGACCGTAGTGCGCGCCGTGACACGCTGCGAAAGCCGAAAGTGAGCGCCTGTCGGTCATCGGCACATCGCAGCAGCACCGCCTCCCGCCGAAAGTCGACGCGTTCAGGCGGTTTCGGCGTATGCCGGATGGTGGCTGCTCACGTGCCGCGCCGCAGCGAGGTGCCCGCCGAGGTAACCGCCGACCCCCGAAACCGCAGCACCCGCCATCGCCAAGCCAGCCCCGGACTTGTGACTGCCACGCCGGCGGGCGACCCAGGACGCGGCATACATGCCCGCTGCGAGGCCATTCGTGACGGCGTGCACCAGCCCGACCCGCTTGTCGCGCAATTCCGAGTCGGACCACTGCGCCCAACCGGTCCAGGCGGTCGGCCCGACGACCAACAACCCGGCGCCGACAAGCTTGCGCGCAGAGTTCGCAGATTCGGGCCCACCAAAGACGTCCAGAACGCTGGCCGAGGTCCACGATCCCAGCACGAAATCGGTGAGCACGGGGTGGACGGCATGGCCGAGCCAATCGCCGCGCAACAACGAACCGCGAAGCCCGCTGCCGAACAGGGTGCGGATCTCAGGCTCAATCACGCGAATAGCGTTGTCCAAGGCCGTCGTATTTTCCAGACGTAACGTCCAGTCTACGAGTTGGGATGGTGGTTCGATGTTCTTCATGCTTGCCTCCTGGGGCAGCGGAGCCGGACACGATGTCGCGAACTACATCCAATGTGCCTCGTGTGGCAGCCCGGGGCAACCGGCATCCGGTTGGCCCATCTGATCCGGAACCGAGTGAGGACAGGCCGTGAGAGGCTGCGGCGATGACGACCTCTGGCTCGGCTCAGCCCGGCCCCACCAACTCGCTGGTCGATGTCGCTGGGCTGCGAGTCGGTCACTACCAGCGCATCGGCGACGGCTGGCTCACCGGCACCACTGCTGTCCTGACCGAAGCTGACGGTGCAGTCGCAGGGGTCGATGTGCGCGGCGGGGGACCGGGCACTCGAGAGACCGACCTGCTTGACCCGCGCAATCTCATCGAACGCATCCACGCGATTACTCTCTGTGGGGGCAGCGCGTTCGGGCTCGCTGCAGCGGACGGCGTCATGCGTCACCGGTATGCCGAAGGCGTGGGATTTCCGATGGGTGGCCCCGGCGATGTGGTCCCGATCGTCCCGGCGGCAGTGATCTTCGACCTAGGCCGAGGCGGCGACTTCTCGGCCTTTCCTGACGCCACTTTCGGCGAGTCAGCAGCAAACGCCGCGACACACGAGCCAGCCGCGATGGGCAACGTCGGAGCTGGAACGGGTGCCAAAGCTGGCGGCTTCAAGGGCGGGGTGGGCTCGGCCAGTCAGGTGCTACCCGACGGCAACACCATCGCCGCACTCGTGGTCGTCAACTCGGTCGGGTCAGCTGTGGACCCGAAAACCGGCGAGTTCTTCGGCGCTCGAGACCTTGTCGTCAAGGATGTCGAAGGCATAGGTGGAACGACAAGGCACGACCCGGCATACCCACTGGTTGCCCCGACCCGCGCGGAACTGGACGACGCCAAGCGCGAAGCGCAGCGCAACCCACTCGCGGTGCGCGGCGGCAAAACGCTCGCCACGACCATCGGGGTTGTTGCCACCGACGCGACCTTGACGAAGTCGCAGTGCTCACGCCTCGCCGGAAGCGGCCACGACGGCATGGCCCGCGCCATCGACCCGATCCACACGATGTTTGACGGCGACACGCTGTTTGGAGTCGCGACGGGGCATCGCCAAGCACCGGGTCCCGCCGAATTTCACGCGATGCTCACCGCGTCGGCGCACGTCGTCACCCGCGCCATCATCCGCGCGATGCTATCGGCCGAGTCAGTGACAACGCCAGCGGGCACGTGGCGCAGCTATCGCGAGGCCTTTCCCTCGGTTTGAGGCGACTCAGGCGTGTCGCCGACCGTCAACGAGGCACCAAATTTTGTGAGCAGAGCCCCGAAAGTGTCGAGTTCATTCTCGGTCCACCCGGTGGTGTGACCCCGCAAAAACGTGAAGCGCCAGCGTTCGGCTGCCCGAGCCATCGCCTCACCGCGATCGGTAAATGCGATGCAGACGTGGCGTCCGTCGCGGGTGGAGCGGATCTTGACGATCGTCCCGGCAATCTGCGCGCGGGCCACAAATCGGCTCGCAGTCGACGGGGCGATGTGCAGTGTCGCAGCGATGTCGCCGATCGTCATCAGTTCGTCGGTCGGGTTACGCCAGAGCGCGTCGAGCACCCACAACGTGGACATTTCGACGCGGCCAAACATCGAGTCGTGAGAGCTGAACGAACTGGTCAGCGCGCGTTGCATGACCAAGAAGGCCTGGTCGATCTCGCGGTACGGATCGCTCATGGCGCAGCCTCCCACGCCTCGTGCTGCCCGCCTGCCCATTGGCGAAAGGTCGTGGGAGCGCGGCCGGTGACGGCGCGGACATCCTCGGTCACTCCCGCGGCTCGGCCGAGTCGAGCGACGGTGTAGATCGCGATGGTGGTGGCCAGCATGGGCCACGGCATGTCGAGGTCGCGGCGGGCGTGGGCGACATACGTGGGTATGCCGGGGCGCGGGTATTCGATGCGCCGCCCAAGTACGTCGCTGAGGATTGAGGCTGCCCCGTAGTAGCTGAGGGCGGTGTCGCCGGTCGGGGTCCATGACCTGTTGCGATGATTTTGCGAGTCGAGCAACGCAGCGCAGGTCACGGCGGCGACATCGGAGGCCGCCACGAACGAGGTCTTCCCGTTGCCCGCAGGCACGATGATTTCACCGCGCTGGGCGATGGCCGGGGCGTGAGTGGTGGACAGGTTTTCCATGAAGAATGAAGGCCGGATGAAGGTCCACGTCATCGAGCTCTGCTTTAGCCACGCCTCGATCTTGGCGTGCGGCACCCAGGGCATGTCTTCGGCACCCATGACGGAGAGCAACACCACGTGGCGGATCCCAGCGGTCTGCATCGCCCGCAGCGCAGGCTCCATGTCGCGGCTGATGTTGCTGATGTGCGGCGGGCGCATGAGGTATGCCGTCTCGACCCCATCGAAGGCCGCGAGCCAGGTCGATGCGTCGGCGAAATCAAAGGGCATGGCGTCGACATCGTTGCCCCAATGGGTGGTGATGCTTGCAGGATTTCGGCCCGCCGCTCGGACTTTTGTGCCTGTCTCAATGAGGCTTTGCACGACACATCGGCCGACATTTCCGGTTGCCCCGAGGACGAGAATCGGCGTCGGGCTGGTGCTTGGATCGCTCACAATGTGTGCACAGTACAACGACGGATGTGCGCAGTGGACAGACCGTTCTCCGCCTGAGTCAGTTTAACTGTGCCGCAAGTGGTATCAGCACACTCTTTGCGTCCTCCTAGATGGTGAAACCAGCGTTCCGTCGACCCTGAGCTGGCGTGGCTGCGGGCGGTGAGGTTTCCTGCATAAAGGATGTCCATCAAGAAAATCCGCTTTCCCGTGTTGCGCAGATCATTACCGTTCTCGTTGCCTCCGTGACGATGCTGGCAGCCCCCTCAGCAGTAGCAAGTCATGCTGCGGTATCGGCTCCGAGAG
>JBBSVB010000058.1:0-10704 GCA_038233875.1 Actinomycetales bacterium
CACCTGGCCCGGTGGCATCCACGTGGAGCTCACCGGCAACGACGTGACCGAGTGTGTCGGCGGCAGCCACCCGGTCGATCTCGATGACCTCGGGTTGCGCTACGAGACGCTGTGCGACCCGCGCTTGAACCACCAGCAGTCCTTGGAATTGGCCTTCCAAGTGGCCAAGATGCTGGAGCAAGGCGCGGTCTGATCGTGCTGGCCGATCTGCGTTCAGACACGCTGACGAAGCCCACTGCGGCGATGCGCGAGGCAATGGCGGACGCGCCGGTGGGCGACGATGTCTACGGCGAAGACCCCACGGTCGCGGCTTTGGAGCAGCACATCGCGGCCCTCTTGGGCCACGAAGCGGGGCTCTTTACGCCCAGCGGCACGATGGCCGGTCAGTTGGCGATCCGCGAGCACGTGCTGCCCGGGCAAGAACTGATTGCGGACGAGATGTCGCACGTGCTGCGGGCCGAGATGGGCGCGGCCGCGTCGCTGTCGGGAATCACCACGCGCAGTTGGCGCGCCCCACGCGGACTGCTCGACCCGGCCGTGCCGTTGGCGCTGATTGCGCCACCAAGCAGTCCGTACTTGGTGGCCACATCGTGTGTGGTTATCGAAAATACGCATAACTTCGGCGGTGGAACCGTGCAACCGCTGGCCGCGATGCAGCAGGTCCGTGTTGCCACCCGCAACTCTGGAATAGCCGTGCATATCGACGGGGCTCGGCTTTGGAATGCCCACGTGGCCACCGGGGTGCCGCTTAGCGATTACGGTGCCTGCGCCGACACGGTGTCGGTGTGCCTGAGCAAAGGTCTCGGAGCCCCGGTGGGTTCCGTTGTCGTGGGCTCGGTGGAGGCCATCGCGTCAGCCCGAGTGTGGCGCAAGCGGTGGGGCGGGGGTATGCGGCAGGTCGGCATACTCGCGGCCGCAGGGTTGTATGCGGTGCAACACCACCTGGACCGGCTCGCAGACGACCATCAGCGGGCTGCGGGGGTTGCTCGCGCGGTGGCGAAGCTCAACCCGGCCGTGATCAACCCCGACCACGTGCATACCAATATTTTGGTGCTCGACGTGAGCGCCGCCGGGTGGAGCAGCGCGGAATTCGTGAAGCAGGCAGGCACACTCGGGGTGCTCGGCTTTGCCACGGATGGCGCGCACGTCCGCTTCGTGTGGCACATGGACGTCAGCGCGGAGGCCACCGAGCACTGCCAGCGGGTTTTAACTCGACTGCTTAGCGAGTCGCCTACACGCTGATGTCTACAGCACGCTCAGGGTGACCGAGCTGCCCTCGGGCACTTGCTCACCTTCGTCGATGCTCTGGAATCGCACCGTTCCAAAGAACGCCTGGGCGATATCTTCCTTGACGACCACGAAACCTAGGTCCTCGAGCAGTGGCTTCGCTTCGGTGTACTGCATCGTGACGACGTTCGGCATCGTGACCAGCACCGGTCCCTTGGACAGGGTCAGGGTGACGGTGTCGCCGGGCAAACCTTGACCGGTTGCGGGGTCTTGCGAGACCACAGAACCCTCCGGCACGTCGGGGTCGTTGACGCTCTCGCTTTCCACGGCTGCCTCGAGCCCGGCATCGCTCAGCGTTTGCTCGGCGTCGTTCTGTGTTGCCCCAGTGACGTCGGGGATGTCCACCGGCTCCGGACCAGCGCTGACCACCAAATCCACTGCGGTGCCGGGCGGGACAGGATCGTCCTGTGGCGTCGGCGATGAACTCAGCACTGCATCGACGGGCACCGTTGCGCTGAACTCCTGAGTGACCTCGCCCAACGCCAAGGTCTGCTCTTCCAAAGCGGTCGTGGCCTCAGCCACGGTGAGGCTCGCAAGGTTGGGGACGGCATACCGCTCCGGGCCTTGGGAGACAACGAGGTCGACCGTGCTGCCGTGACGCACCGAGGCACCGACGTCCTCGGATGTGGACATGACGACACCATCGAGAACCGTCTCTGAGAAGCCTGGTGTCGTTCGGGAGCCCAGCTCAGCCTGCTGCAACGCAGCAACGGCCTCGTCTTCGGTCTTGCCGACGAGGTCAGGCATCGCTGAGTGGACGCCCGGGCCGGCGGTGAAATACCACGCTGCAGCACCTCCGCCGACGCCTATGAGCAACAACACCATGGCGAGCACGGTGCCTGCGCGACGGCGACGGGGTTTGGCTGGTCTAGGGACCGGCGTTTTGGCCTTGACCGATGTGGCTTTAGCCGTCTTGGGCTTGCGGTTGCCGGTGGTGCGGGCAAAGTTGCCGTCGCCTCGAGGTGTGTCGCCGACCGGCACCACCGCAGTGGCCTGGTGCACCGGACGTGTTGCGTCGATGCCGTTGGCCCCGCTGCTGCCGCTGTGGTCGCCTTCGTTGTGACTGTTGGACTGCTTGGTGACCAACGGTGAGTCGAGCTCTTCGGCTGAGAGTTGAGCCACCACCCGGGCCAGTGCGGCTCGCAGCGCCATCGCGTCGTCAGGACGATCGTTGGGGTCGGTGGCTGTGGCCATGGCGATCAGGGCGTCGATTTCACCGGGGACACCGGGTGCGTTCGCCGCGACCGCTGGCACGTGTTCGTGGACGTGCTGAAAGGCCACGTGGATAGGGCTGTCCCCGGCGAAAGCCTTGACTCCGGTGAGCAATTCGTAGAGCACGAGACCTACGGCATACACATCGGTGCGGGCATCGGCTCGACCGTGTTGGACCTGCTCCGGCGAGAGGTATGCCGCCGTGCCCCACATGACGTCGCTGGTGCGGCTCATCGTGCCAGCGGTGACGGCGCGGGCGAGGCCGAAGTCGGCCACCTTTACTTTGCCGTCGAGGTCGGTGAGCACGTTCTCCGGCTTGATATCGCGGTGGATCAGCCCAGCCCGGTGCGCCGCGCTCAACGCTTGCAGGATCTCGTCAACAAGGTGCGTGGCCCGCCGGATCGATAGGGGCGCTTGGTCGTGGATGATGTCGCGCAGGTTGGCGCCAGGCACCAATTCCATCACCAGATACACCAAGCCGTCGTCTTCGCCTTGGTCGAAGACAGACACGACGTGTGGATCGGACAGCGCCGCAGCGCTGCGCGCCTCACGTTGGAAACGCGAGACGAAATCGAGGTCGCGAGCCAGGTCGGGTCGCATGACTTTTAAGGCTATTGGACGCTCTAAGCGCAGGTCATAGCCTCGATAGACGGAGGCCATTCCCCCCTCAGCCATGTGCGCATCCACCCGATAGCGCCCATGCAGGATGCGATCAATCAATGCGGGAGTGGGGGCGCTCACTCACTGATTCTACGGAGGGGGTTGGGGAAAACCTGGGACGTGTGCGGTGGCGAACGCGCGCACGGTCGTAGGCGCGCCACCTCGGCAGTGGCTATGAAACACTACTTGGTGTGGCACACGAGGCGAATGTGATCTTTGACGGCGAGTGGATTGGCGTCCCCGACATCATGAAGGTGACGGGTTGTTCCTTAGCAACCGCGCGAACCTGGATTCAAGAGCGCGACCTGGTCGGTATGCGTCGTGGTCCCAACAACGCGATGCTGGTGCCGGCGGCGTCTGTGACCGCTGACGGGCCGCTGAAGTCCTTGCGCGGCACGATCTCGGTGTTGACCGACAGCGGTTTCACCGACGAAGAGATTCTGGAATGGCTAGGTCGTGTCGACGACACGCTGCTCGGTGGCAGCCCTATCGGCTCTCTCGTGGGTGGGCATAAGACGGAAATCCGTCGCCGAGCCCAAGAGATGGCCTTCTAACTGCGGTTATGCCGAGCGCGCGGTGCTGATCTCGATCAGGGCCGAAAGTGCTTCGCGTCCCTGATCGCTGACCCCGGGGGCTTCTGCCAAGGCACGAGCCGCACAGTCACTGCTCTCGGTGATCATGGACTCGACGCGCGCGGCGGCGCCGCTGTTGATCAGCGCCTGGCGAGCATCGTGGACTTCGGCTTCGGTGAGATCGGCGTTGCCGAGCGCGGCGTTGATGGTTGCCCGGTCCGTGTCGTTGCCCAGATGCAAAGCGAAAGCGATGAGCACCGTTCGTTTGCCCTCGCGCAGATCGTCGCCGGCAGGCTTTCCGGTGGTGTCGGGGTCGCCGAAAACGCCGAGGAGGTCGTCGCGGAGCTGAAATGCCTCACCCAGAGCCAGTCCGTATGCAGACAGCATCTTCAGCGCCGGAGGTGATGCGCCGATCGCATTTGCGCCGATGAGCAGCGGGTGTTCGATGGAGTATTTGGCGCTTTTGAAGCGAATCACTCGACGACACTGGTCGATGCGTTGGTCGTGGGTCAGGTGATCCCAATCTTGGGCGGACGTCAGCACGTCGAGATACTGCCCGGCCATCAACTGCGTGCGCATGGTGTCGAAAACGGGCCGGGCTCGGGCCAGTTGCTCAGCGGGGAGTCCGGATCCGGCAAAAACTTCATCGCACCAGTTAAGGCACATGTCGCCGGCCAAGGTGGCGGCAGCGTGACCGAATTCACTCGATGAGCCAGCCCACGCTGCGCCCTGGTGGGCAGCAGCGAAAGCGCGGTGTGCGGTGGGGCGGCCTCGGCGTAGGTCGCTGTTGTCCATGACGTCGTCGTGGAGCAGGGCTGCAGCTTGAAAGATCTCCATCGCGCAGGCGGCCCTGATCAGCGCCGGAGTGTCAGGCCCCTCAAACGCGCGGTATCCCCAATACAAGAAGGCTGCGCGCAACCGTTTGCCGCCAGCGAGCAACGCGCCGACCTCGTCGACGAGCGCCAAGACGGGCTCCCCGACTTCAATCAGCGTGCCGCGCTGGCTGTTGAGGTGATCTTCCAGGACCTTTGCAACTCGTCCGCGTAGGTCGATTCCGTCTAGCGGGTGCGCGTCATCGCGACCCGAGCGCACGCTCGGAGGGACGGGGGACTGCACAGCAGGCACGGGATCTCGCTTCCAAGGCGTGATGGGCACGATGTCGTGCTCACCCTGAAGACCCTAAGGCCTGGGCCGGTCCGTGGTCCCAGCGGCTCTTGTGCGAGGGGTTGACAGACCACACGAGCGATATCGTACATTTGTCCTATATCGAACACGTGTCCTAAGTGCCACCATCAATCACCAAGAGGAATCGATGAGTCGTCAATATCACGAGCGTATCGAAGTGCAGTGCGGCGAAGTGCTCCTTGGTCGACTGCACGATTCTGCTGCGCTGCACGCTGGGTGTGCGCAGGAGGTGCCGACAGCTTTCATGTGGCAAGGCCGCGTGCACGTGGTGCGAGCCGTAGTCGGGCAGTGGACCCAGCGTTTGCCGTGGTGGCGGATGAGCGATCACGACAGCACCACCACTGCTGGGTTAGAGCAACAGATATGGCGCGTCGAGGCCAGTATCGGGCCGGTGCTGGGCACGGGCGTTTATGACTTGGCTCAAGACGAGCATTGGCGGCTGCTGCGAGTCGCGGACTGACGCAGGGGATCCCAAAGCCGTAGTGGGTCCCCCCGTAGACGGTCACCCAAACCCAATGACTATGTATAGGAGCACAACGATGAGCAACGTCCGCGCCGTCCTCGACCTACTTGACCGGGCCCGTGAGGGTCTCGTGCAGGCCTGTCACAGCGACACGTGTGCCCAGCGCTATTGCGAGTCGCACCTAGCGGCACTGCGCGCTGCGACTGCCGTGATCGCCGATCGTAGTGAGCCCTCGTCTCGATCGCGCCCCCGCAGCGTCTGGGAGGTGTTGCCTCTGGTTGCCCCCGAGCTCAGTGAATGGGCGGCCTTCTATGCAGATTCAGGCCGTCGTCGAGGTGCCATCGAGCGAGGCGCACTGGGAGTGAGTTGTCGTGAGGCCGATGATCTGGTGCGCCAAAGCGAGTGTTTCCTGGAAGTGGTGCGGGGATTGTTGCATTTGCCGGTTGTCGAGCCGCTCGGCAATGAACTCGTTGCGATCAGTGTGCGATAGCCCAGATGAGCGAAGACTTTGCTCATCTACACGTGGCCTCCAGCTACTCCATGAGGTACGGCGCGAGTAGCCCCGAGGCCTTAGTGCAGCGAGCCAGCCAATGGGGACAGTCGAGTTTGGCGTTGACCGATCGCGACGGTGCCTACGGGGCGGTGCGTTTTGTCACCGCAGCTCGTGCTGCGGGGATCAGGCCGGTGCTCGGGGTGGATATGGCGCTGCGCGGTCCTGATGCGGTGCCCACAGTTCACCGGCCGAGGGCCAGCCCGGTTAAGGGTGGTGTCCATCGAGACGATCGGTTGCCCCGAGTCACCCTGTTGGCGCGGGGCCAAGACGGGGGTGTGGGCCCCGGCGTTGGATGGTCTCGATTGTGCCGATTCATCACCCACGTCCACCTCTCGGGGGAGCGGGGAAGCCCTCGTGCTCACAAGGACATGATCGCCAGGGCTGCTGCCCCCGTGGGGGCAGTGAGCCCGGTGGTGCTCATGCTCGGCCCCGATTCTGACGTGGGTCGGGCTGTCTTGGCGCGTCAATATCGCCAAGCCGTAGAGGCTTTGAACGCGTGGCGCACGGTGGTACCGCCCGATGCGTTGCGTGTGGAGATCGTCGTCCACGGCGGCCCAGCGCACACCAGCGGCTCGGTGGCTCACGCAACACGGATGTGGTCTCTGGCCCTCGAGCACGGGGTGCCGACCGTGTTGAGCGCGGCGGTCCGCCACGTCGGGGTCGAGCAGGCCCGTGTGGTGGACGTCTTGGATGCTGCACGCCGGATGGTCCCTCTCGAAGAACGACACCTTGATCGCGTCAGCAGTGCTGGCCACCTGGGCGACACCGCCACCATGAGGGCCCGTGCAGACCAGGTGGCGATGTCGATGGGCTCCTATCGCGTTAGCGGTGGCGACCTCACGTCAGCCACGACGGCCTTGGCGGCGCAATGTCATCAAGACGCCCGCACCGACCTCGGAATCGGTGCGGTGCACCTTCCTGAGCCTGAGGTGCTCGGTGTTAGCGGCCTGGGGCAGGCGCAGCAGGTGTTGATGCAGCGATGCCGTGACGCCATTCCGGGTCGCTATGCCACCAGTTCGATAACATCACTGCGAGCGATTCATGACCGTCTAGACGATGAGCTCAACACCATCTCGGGGCTGGGCTACCCCACATACTTTTTGACCGTGGCTCAGGTGTGCGACCTGATTCGTGACCATGGCGTGCGGGTGGCTGCCCGCGGGTCCGGGGCGGGATCGTTAGTGACGTATCTGCTGGGCATCAGCGGGGTAGACCCAGTGCGTCATGACCTGCTGATGGAACGGTTCTGCTCGCCCCTGCGCGCCCAGCTGCCCGACATTGATATCGACGTCGAGTCGGCGCGGCGCACCGAGATCTACGAGCTCATCCTGGAGCGGTTCGGCTCCGATCGAGTGACGTGCGTGTCGATGATGGAGACCTATCGCGTGCGCCACGCCATTCGTGATGTAGCGGCGACCCTAGGGATGCCTCCGGGAGAGATCGACGTCATCGCCAAGGCCTTTCCGCATATCAGGGCCCGTGATGCTCGTGCTGCGGTCCAGGATCTCCCAGAGTTGCGCAGGCTCGGTTTTGACGGGCCTCGGATGCAGATGATGTTCGAGTTGGTGGAGAGTCTGGACGGGTTGCCTCGGCACGTGGCGATGCATCCCTGCGGGGTGATCTTGTCCAACACGGGGCTGTTGGATCGCACTCCAGTCGAGGCAAGTTGGCTGGGGTTTCCGATGAGCCAGTTTGACAAAGACGATGTCGAGGAGCTCGGTCTGCTGAAACTGGATGTGCTCGGCATACGGATGCAGTCGGCCATGGCACACGCTGTGGCTGAGATCAGTCGAGTCGAGGGCCGCGACATACACCTCGATGACCAACAACAGGTGCCCCTCGATGACCCCTCAACGTTTGCGTTGATTCAATCGACCCGCACCCTGGGCTGCTTTCAGATCGAATCGCCCGGTCAGCGTGAGCTCGTCGGCAAATTCGCACCCGAGACGTTCGAAGACCTCATCATTGACATTTCCCTCTTTCGCCCCGGCCCCGTCAAGTCCGACATGATCCGGCCCTTTTTGGAAGCTCGACAAGGGTGGGCCGAGCCGGAATACCTCCACCACACGTTGATCCCGGCGTTGCAAAGCACCTATGGCGTGGTGGTCTTTCACGAGCAGGTGCTCAAGATCGTGGCCGAAACCACAGGAGTGAGCCTGGCGCAGGCCGACGAAGTGCGGCGTGCGATGGGGTCACCGTTGGGGCAACAACAGATCGAGCAGTGGTGGCGCCCGGCGGCGGCAGCCCGCGGCTACACCTCGAGTGACATTGAGCGCATTTGGAGCGTGCTCGCTGCGTTTGCCTCGTTCGGGTTTTGCAAGGCGCACGCCGCAGCGTTTGCCTTACCGACCTATCACTCGGCGTGGCTGAAGACCCACCACACGGCGGCGTTCTTGGCTGGAGTGTTGACCCATGACCCGGGGATGTATCCCAAACGGTTGATTCTCGACGAAGCCCGCAACATGGGGGTGCGCGTTCTGGGTCTCGACATCAACGCCTGCGGCGCTACCTATCGGGTGCAACGCCTGGGCGACGACACCGATGAGCGCGGTGACGAGTACGAGCACGGTGACGCAGATCAACATGGTGACAAAGAGGGGCGCGGTGACGCACATCGACATGGCGTGGGCACGGCGAGCCACGCTAGCCGCAGGGATGTGCAAGCCGCTGCCGCCGCGGTTGGGGGCGTAAGCAGAGCTGCCGCTGATCGGGTGGAGCAGGAGATGTCTACGATCGAGCAGCGCGCCGGGCACTACGGCATACGACTGTCGTTGGCCGAAGTGAAGGGCATCACCGAGGCCGAGGTCGGCGCAATCGTGGCCGGTCAGCCCTATGCGTCACTCGCAGACTTCTGGCAGCGAGCCGGTGTGTCCAGGCCGATCGTGGAGCGGCTAGTCACCGTTGGAGCCTTCGATGCAGTGCACACGGTGAATGCGCAGCTCACTCGCCGGGACCTGTTGTTGACCGTCAGCGAGCTTGATCGGTGGTCGCGCACCCACCGCTCGAAGACCCCATCTGCAGCGAAGGCCCGGCGGGTCATCGCGGCCCCTGCCGTCGGGGGTGACATTGCTGCCCGGGCGGGTGCCCAGGCACAGGGTGCGCGTACGTGGCACACCAGCGCTCCCATCAGCACTCAACTCGCCTTAGATCTTGGGGACGAGCCTCAAGTACTGACCGGTAGCGGCCTTGCCGCGATGAGTCCCCACGATCAAACGATGGCTGAGCTGGACGTGTTGGGGATGGACGTCAGTGGTCACGTGACGCACACCTACCAACCGATGTTGCGAGCGTTGGGGGTGACTCCGGCTCGCCGCCTGTTGGAGTGTCGCAATCAATCTCAAGTGCTTATCGCGGGCGCGAAGGTCGCCACCCAGACTCCACCGATTCGGTCGGGGCGCCGGGTGGTGTTCTTGACGTTGGATGACGGCACCGGGCCCAGCGATGCGACTTTTTTCGAAGACGTGCAAGGCCCCTACGCCGCAACGGTGTTTCATTCGTGGCTGCTCGTAGTGCGAGGGGTGCTGCGCCGCACAGGCCCCCGAGGTAGATCGGTGCGAGCCACCGCTGCGTGGGAGATGACTGCCCTCGATCAGGTCTATCGCAGCGAAGGTATCGATGCGGTGTGGTCATTGATGGAGCGCACCGAGATCGCGGCTGCCCAAGCAGTCGAAGCCGATCTGCACGAGCAACAGGACACTCGAGTGCAGGCCAGCGGCGGTGTCCCTGCTGGTCACCGGGTCTTAGTGCATGCCTCCGGCTTCAAGCAATCTCCGTATGCCGATGTGGGGCCACCTGGCGGCGACCGCAAGTTGTGGCACTCCAGCCCGGGGAGCGCTGGACGGTGAGTAGTGATGATGAGTAGTGATCGAGAGTGCACGGTGCTGCACGTTGATATGGACGCCTTCTACGCCTCGGTGTCGTTGATCGACAAACCCGAGTTGGCGAATACTCCGGTGATTATCGGCGGGGGTTGGCGCAGTGTGGTGCTTTCGGCGACCTATCCGGCTCGCGCTTTTGGCGTGCGCTCGGGCATGCCCATGGCCTCTGCTCGCCGCTTGTGTCCCCGAGCAACGGTTCTCTTTCCGGATTACGACGCGTACGCGAGAGTCTCCGATGCGGTGATGTCGATCTTTGCTGAGGTCACCCCGGTGATGGAGCCGGTCTCCATGGAAGAAGCATTCTTGGACGTTTCAGCATCTCGACGCAGGCTCGGCTCGCCCATCCAGATCGCCGCTTGGATCAAGGACACGGTGGCTGACGAGCAGCGGATTACTTGTTCAGTGGGCGGGGCGAGCACAAAAGTTGTGGCCAAGATGGCTTCTCGCGCAGCCAAACCGGACGGGGTAGTGATGGTGCCGCCACAGGACGTGGTGTCGTTCCTGCATCCCCTACCGGTGGGTGTGCTGTGGGGAGTAGGGGAGGCTACCGAGGCAGACCTGAAAAAATTCGGCCTGCATACGGTCGCAGACATCGCTCATTTGCCGTTGCGAACGTTGCAGCGAGCGGTGGGGCCCACCAGCGCTGCGCACCTCTTGAACGTTGCGTGGGGCACTAGCTCTGACGTGGTGACACCCTCACGTAAAGAACGAAGCATCGGGTCGTCGCAAACCTTCGCCCACGACATTGATGATCCGGTTGAGTTACATCGCCAACTATTACACCTCAGTGATCGCACCACCACTCGCCTTAGGCGTGCCCACATGATGGGCCGCACGGTGGTGTTGACGGTGCGGTTTTCGGACTTCACGACCATCACTCGATCACGCACGATG
>JBBSVB010000059.1:0-10647 GCA_038233875.1 Actinomycetales bacterium
CGACGCCGGGGAGCCGCTGGCCGATGCCGTGATCGCCAAGGCGCGGATGGTGACCGAAGCACATGACGACTCGATGCGCCGGGCGTTCGCCGCCGGGGTCAAGGTCGCGATGGGCACCGATGCCGGGGTCGGGGTCCACGGTGCCAACTTGGACGAGTTGGCATTGATGGCCTCGCTCGGGATGAGCCCGCTGGATGCGTGGGTGGCCACGACATCGTCCGCCGCAGCGCTGTTCGGCCTCGACACGGACTACGGCACGCTCGAGCCAGGAAAAATCGCGGATGTCGTTCTGCTGCATGGGATGTATGACGATCTGTCGGATCTAAGTGACCGAATTCTTAGTGTCTACCAGGGGGGTATCAGGGTAAGTCAAGGTAAACAGGGCACACTGTCATGATGACACCCCCCGCCGACTGGCTCACCCGCGGGGGTGGAGGCGTCGGTTTGGCGATGGCTACGGCGGCGATCACCGGTGGTTTTGCCGTCATTCTTTCGATCTCTCTGGGCCTCCCACTGCGCGACCCGGACGGTTTTCTCGGTCCTAGTTGGACCAGACTTCCCCTTATTTTGTTTTTCTTCATGGCCGTCGACTTGACCCCCCGGATGATCGTGCGCCTTCGTAGCAGCACCGGGACACGCAGCATCCGCGAAGTTCGCCAGGCCTTGGTCGAGGTGTTCACCGAACGGTGGCCGACCCGACGATTGGTGGTGGTGCTGATTGCGTTGAGTAGCTTCTACGTGACCTACGTGGGTTACCGGAACCTGAAGAGTTTTCTACCTTTCGCGCGGCAGCAGACAGAAGACATGTCGTTGCGGACCAGCGATCAGTTGTTGTTCTTCGGAGCCAACCCTGCCCTGGCGCTACACACCGTCCTCGGGGTCGGGGTATCGGCTTACGTGCTTTCTTGGGTCTACATTTCCTTCCTCTTCTTCGTGCCGCTGTCGTTGGCTGCCTTCCTGGTGTGGTCACGGGACGTGAGTCTCGGCCTCTGGTACACCACGGCCCTCTGCCTGAACTGGGCGTTCGGGACACTCAGTTATTACTTGCTGCCGGCGCTGGGCCCCTTTGCCGTGCGTAGTTGGAACTTCGCAGATCTTCCGAACACCGGGGTCAGTTCTTTGCAAGCAGGCATGCTGGCCGCGCGCGACCGCGTGCTGGCCGACCCGCACGCCACGTCTTCGGTGCAGAGCATCGCGGCCTTTGCCTCACTGCACACTTCGATCGTCTTCACAGCCGCGTTAATCGTGCACTTCGCCGGTTTGCCGAGGATCATGCGCGTCTCGATGTGGATCTTCCTGGCGTTGACGCTTGTCTCGACCATCTACTTCGGGTGGCACTACATCATCGACGACATCGCCGGGTTGGTCATCGGCGCCACGTCGGTCGCCCTGGCCAGGATCGCCACCCGACACGCCGACCGACATCATCCTCCCGATGTCCGCACCGTCGTTCCCGCAACCACGACCGGAGCCAACCCTCAGCCCAACGCGTAGGCTTGAGGACGTGCTGCCAACCACCGTGATGTCCTCGACCACCTCTGTCCCGGGCGCATCTTCATGAGCGGCGGCTTGGTAGCGCTCCTGGACGACGTGGCCGCCCTCGCACGGCTGGCCGCAGCTTCGGTCGATGACGTCGGGGCTGCCGCCGGTCGCGCAGGGGCCAAAGCTGCCGGTGTCGTCGTCGACGATGCGGCGGTTACGCCACGCTACGTCCGCGGCTTCACTGCCGACCGCGAACTGCCGATGATCAAGAAGATCGCCATCGGGTCAATCCGCAACAAGTTGCTTTTCATCTTGCCGGCTGCGTTGTTGATGAGTCAGTTTGTGCCGTGGTTGTTGACCCCGATCTTGATGCTGGGCGGCACCTATTTGTGCTTCGAGGGTGCTGAAAAGATCTACGAAAAGGTCAGCGGACACCACGAGGAGGACGCGGCTCCGGTGGCTACTCAGCCGGAGGGTCACGAAGACACCATGATCAAAGGTGCCATCCGCACCGATTTCATCCTGTCCGCCGAGATCATGGTCATCTCGTTGAACGAGGTCGCCGACGAGCCATTCGTCTCCAGAGCGCTCATCTTGGTGGTTGTCGCCATCTTCATCACCGCGCTGGTTTACGGGGTGGTAGGGCTCATCGTAAAGATGGACGACATCGGGCTGGCTCTGGCTGAGCGCGAGTCGAAGGTTGCGCAGACTATTGGCCGTGGCCTCGTCACCGGTATGCCGAAGGTCATGACCGTCTTGTCGGTCGTTGGCACGGTGGCCATGCTGTGGGTCGGCGGCCACATCCTGCTGGTCGGCATGGACGAGCTCGGCCTTACCGCGCCGTACGACCTGGTGCATCACGCCGAAGAGTGGGTCCACGATGCGACCGGCGCCCTGGGCGGTGTGCTCGCTTGGATGACCAACACCACTGCGTCGGCCATCATCGGCATCGTCGTCGGTGCCATCGTGGTTGCCGTGATGCACCTGATCCCCCGCAAGGACAAAGCCGCCGCTCACTGATCGGCATACCACCCCTGCACCGGGTTGCTCTCGTCGCACCGGGTCGACATACACGAAAGTCGTCGAGACCCGCGATATAGCCAATGTCTGGCCGACGTTCGCGTTACTGGGCGTTGATGCCGGTGCTCGCGGCCCTCGGGTGGGAGCCGATCAAGCAAGGGACCAGGATTGTGGAAGAACTCCCGAAGTACTGGGTGACCGAAGATGGCGACGCGCCCGGCCCCATCGGCTATCCGCTGTCAGTGTGGGGTTGGTCGCGCGAGTCCCTGGCCGAGGCCACGAAGGTGGCCCGCGACCGCTTGCGTATGACGATCGACCGCCTCCGCGACGGCGGTCCCCCCGCCCGACGAGTACTACCCTCGGATGGCTTTGCGTGAGCAGGTGCTGCACCAAGTGCACGACGATGATGGCGCGCTCATCGCCGAAGTCAGCCGCAACCGCTACGGCGCCGAGATCCTGAACACCGACGCGGTGCTGATCGCCGACGTTGACTTCCCGGAAGCACCCAAGCCGGCCAGCACGCCGCCGCTGCTGGCTCGACTCTTTGGTCGCCAGCAACTGCCGACCCCGGACTACGAGGGCCAAGCGCTGGCGAAGATCGGCGAATTTGCCGGGCGCTACGGCACCTACGGCACTCACGTGTATCGCACCTTCGGCGGCTTGCGGGTGATCGTGACGGGCTCAGGTGCACTGCCGGATTCGGATTTCGCCGCCGACCTGATGGCGCAGATGGACACCGACGAGATCTACGTCCAGTTGTGCGCGACGCACGCCACCTACCGCGCGCGGCTCACCCCCAAGCCGTGGCGCATCGGTCATCGGACCTTAAATGCAACATGGCCCTTCAGGAACGAAGGCGACGAACGGTGGACCCAGAACTGGGTCGATAGCTACCGCAAAAAGATCGAGGGGTATGCCGTGTGCCGCCGCGTGGGCTCATTTGGCCCCGAAGCATCCGAACGCGAGCAGCGCGTGATTGCCCTCCATGATCAGCGCACGCTGCCCGACCAAGGACTGCCTCTGGCTTAAACCCGCCCGGCTGGACCGACGGCTTCCACGGCCAGCATGCCCGGCGCTGCGCACCCAGCCTCATCAAAGCGAGCGGAGATGGCCGCCGCGATCCGCCCGCGATCACCGGGTTTGCACACTACGACGGCCGAGCCGCCGAAGCCTCCACCGGTCATTCGAGCGCCAGCAGCACCGGCTTTCGCCGCTGCATCGACCACGAGGTCCAGCTCGGGAGTCGAAATCACGAAGTCGTCGCGCATCGAGGCGTGCGAAGCCGACAGTGTCGGCCCGATGTCGAGCAGCCGACCCGCCCGCAGATGGGACACCACTTCGCCCACGCGCGCGGTCTCGGTGATTACGTGGCGCACGACCCCACGCAGCTCGTCGGTTGACAGTCTTCGCAGCGCCGACGGCAATTCACCGAGCGTGATTGCGCCCAAACTCGGCACCGACAACTCCACCGCTGCGGCCTCACAGGCCGCCCGGCGCCCGCCGTACTGACCGTCGGTCAACGCGTGATGGGTCCGGGTGTCGACCACCAGCAGGTCGCCTCCGTCGGGGATCTTCACCTGCTCGGCGTCGAAGGTGGAGCAGTCCAACAACAACCCATGGTCGGCCTCGGCTCGAAGCACGACGGACTGATCCATCCCACCGGTTGGGGCACTCGCAAAGTCGTTCTCGGCCCGCACGCACCAGGTCGCCAAGGCCCTGGCCCGCTGTGGCTCCTCCATCTGCATACCGACGAGGTCGGCTACTGCCACCGCGACAGCGCAGGTCAGCGCGGCCGACGAGGACAAACCTGCACCTGAGGGCACCCGCCCGTCGACCATCACGTCGAAGCCCGGCAACTCCTGACCCGACTCGGTCATTGCCCAGAGGACGCCGACGGCATACCTGCACCAGCCCGGCATCTCATCGGCGCGCAGTGCGGCATACGACCCGTTCCAGATCGAGCGGACCTGGCGCGAGCTCAACCTGATCTGGTTATCGTCCCGAGGGGCCACCGCGACCATGGTGCGGTGGCCGATCGCGATCGGCAGGACCGGACCGCCGTTGTAATCCAGGTGCTCACCGATCAGATTGACCCGCCCTGGCGCGGCCCAGACCCCATCAGGCTCAGTGCCAAAGCACTCTTGAAACGCTGCGCTCACGTCGGCGGCGTGCTGCTCGCGGTCGGCGGGTCGCACCCAGTCTGGGGTGGCGCTCAACTTGGGCGAAGTCGAGGTCACGCCGAGACCCTCGACAGCTCGACGACGGCCTTTAAGCGGTCGGCGATCAACTCTGGAGTGGTGTCCGAAACCCACGCTCCCTGCGCCGATTCCGAACCTGCCAGGTACTTCAACTTTCCCGCAGCTCGCATCACCGAAATGACCTGCAGATGCAATCGGGGCTGCGCAGACGCCTCAGTGACCTCTTCCCTCTTGGGTGCGGCGAACCACCCCGCGATGTATGGCAGTGGGATCGCTTCCCCGTTGGCGTCGACAAAGAAGTGGTCGAGCGCGCGAAGGAGAGCCGGGTAGATCTGCGCCAATTCGGCCCGCTCGGCATCGTTGGTCTCGGCAAGATTGAGGACATGGCGGTGCGGCACCATATGCACCTCTACTGGCCACCGAGCGGCGGCCGGCACGAAGGCCGTCCAGTGCTCACCAGCCATGATGACTCGGCGGTCTGCTGACCGTTCAGCGCTGAGAATGTCACCTAGCAGGTCGTGGCCCGTAGCGGCGAAGTGCTCGGCCGCCCGCGCGGTGTGTTGCGCGGTGCGCGGCGGGACGTAGGGGTAGGCGTAGATCTGTCCGTGCGGGTGGGCCAACGTAACGCCGATTTCTTCGCCGCGATTCTCGAAGCAAAAGACGTCGCGCACCGAAGGGATAGCCATCAGTTCGCGGGTGCGATCGGCCCAGGCGTCGATCACGACTCGGGCCTGGGCGGGCTTGAGTGCAGAAAAACTGGACTCGTGGTCGCTGGTGAAGCACACCACTTCGCATCGTCCGTTGGAGGCCCGCTCGGGCCAGATTTGTTGGCCGTCAACGCTCGACGGCGGCTCGGCGTCGCGCACGTTCAGGGACGGAAAGCGATTTTCGAAGACCACCACGTCGTAGTCGGCGGCCGGGATTTCGCTGGGGGCCTGGTCAGGCTTGCTGGGACACAGGGGGCAGTCCGCGCGGGCCGGCAGGTGGGTCCGATTCATCCGGTGCGAGGCCAGTGGGATCCACTCGCCGGTCAAGGGGTCGCGGCGCATCCGGGCCGCCCCCCGGCATCGGCGGCAGATCCCGGGTGTCGGTGGCCGTCCGGTCGGGCGCGACGCCATCATCTGCGACGGTTTCGCCGTCGTGAGCGGACGGATCAGAAGCCTCGTCGTAGTAGAAGAGGTCCCGCCCGTCGGCAAGGTGAATGTGGGTTCTCGCTGCGGTGATATGTGGTGGCGCAGTGGCATTCATGCGTTCTCCTTGGGGTTCTGGACCGCGTCTGAGTCCACAGCGGCGACGAGCAGCCTGCCTACGTGGGTGCGCAACATCGCTTGGTCGTCGGCCGCAAGCCCGTCGTCGCTGACCAACACATCGATCTGGTCGAGGTGGACGACGGTGGCCAGGCCGATCAGCCGCAACTTGGTGTAGTCGGCCACCACCACGATGGACGCGGCCGCCTGAATCAACGCGTGGTTGGTCATCGCCTCGACCATGTTGGGCGACGTGCAGCCGGTGCGCTCGCTATATCCGTGCACCCCCAGAAAAACCTGATCCACGTGGAGGTTCTGGAGTGCCGTGACCGCGACCGGCCCCACCAGCGCGTCCGAGGGGGTGCGCGAGCCACCGGTCAGGATGACCACACGGTCGCGGCGGTCGGGGTCGTGAAGGGCATTAGCCACCGGGATCGAGTTCGTGACCACGGTCAACCCCTCGACGCTGCGCAACTCCTCGGCCAACGCCAAGGTGGTCGTGCCGGCCGACAGAGCCACCGAGGAGCCTGGCGGCACCAACTCGGCGGCGGCACGCGCGATGGCCAGTTTCTCTTGGACCTGCTCGCCCAACTTGGTCAGGAACATCGGCTCGTGGCTGGAGTACGGCGCGTCGGTCACGGTTGCGCCGCCGTGCACGCGCATCAGCAGCCCGCGATCAGCCAGCTGGGCGATGTCGCGCCGGATCGTCATATCGGACACGTCGAGCTCGTCGACCAACTCACCGACCCGCACCGAACCGTCACGCCGCACTCGATCGAGAATCACCTGTCGGCGTTGGCGGGCCATCGTGCTCATGTCGTGTCTCCTGTCGGCCGGTGCGAATGCACCACCGCGCAGCCGCCCGGAGTCACTTTAAGCGGTTGATCCGTGCTGCTGGCCGCCCCGGACACCACATCGACGCCGTCTAGCGGCACGCTCACCCCGAGTCCGGAATGGTCGATGACGAAGGTCCACGTGTCGCTTCCGTTTCGGCGTTGCACAACGTCAACATCAGCGGGGCGCTCGGGCCATACCTGCTCGATACCGGCCGCTGCGACGATCGGTTCCAGCAGCGCGTCAACACCCTTGGTGTCGAGACGGGTCGCGACGTACCAGGCTGATCCTGCGCCGGTGCCCCGACGGGTGATCGCTGGATCGCCCGCCGACGGGCCGTCAGCAAAGGTTGCCACCACATCCGTGCCGGGAAGGGCCTGGCCGCGCTCACTCCATACCGAAGCGGCGTGTCCATCCAACTGCGGAATCGCTCCGCCTGGGGCCGCGGTCAGCGACACGGTTTGTCCAGGAAGCAACGGCGCAAACTCTTCAACTCGTATGCCGAGCAGGTCCCGGAACGCGCCCGGGTAGCCGCCGAGGCGGATGTGGTCGCGCTCATCGACGGTGCCAGAAAAGTAGGTGATGACCACCTGGGCACCCGCCTGCGCCGCATCGGCAATCGCCTGGGCGGTGCGGTCGGTCACCAGATGTAGAGAGGGCACGACGATCAGGGCGTATTCGCTGAGATCAGCCTCGGGTCCCACCCCATCGCAGGTCACCCCGGCCCGATACAACGCGTCATACCAACCGCGTACCTCGTCGCTATAACGGTGTTGCTCGCTCGGGGTCGATGCAGCATCGGTGCTCCACATCGACTCCCAGTCGAAGATGAAGGCCGCCTTGGCTACGGTGTGGCTCCCCGCCAACGGGGCACATCGAGCCAGCACTTCACCCAATTCGCAGACCTCCCGGAACACCCGCGAATCCGTGCCCGCGTGGCCGAGCATCGCCGAGTGATATTTCTCTGCCCCCGCGCGGGAGGCCCGCCACTGGAAGAAGGCGACGGTGTCGGCACCCCGAGCGACGTGCGACAGCGAGTCGCGCATCATCTGACCAGTGGCTTTGGCGGTGTTGACGCTTTGCCAATTGACCGCCGAGGTCGAGTGCTCCATCAGGATCCAAGGGTCCCCGCCGGCCAGCGCACGAGTGATGTCGGCTGACATCGCCAACTCCGACTCGGGGTGCGGGAGGTGGTTAGCCAGGTAGTGGTCGTTCGACACGATGTCTTGGTGCGGTGCCCAGCGGTTGTAGTCCAGGCCCGTGACCGAGTGGTTGACCATGAAGTTCGTGGTGACTGGCACCCCGGGCGACAACGTATGCAGCAGCTCTCGCTCGGCGATGTGGTGCTCGAGGTGCGCGTTGGAACAAAATCGCTGCCAATCCAACTCGGCACCGGGGTTGGGGATCGCGGTGGTGATGCGCGGTGGGAGGACATCGACCCACTCGGCATACCGCTGCGACCAGAAGGTGGTCCCCCACGCTCCGTTCAGCTCATCCAGCGAGCCGTAGCGGTCCTGGAGCCAGGTGCGGAAGTGCGCGGCCGATACGTCACAAAAGCACATGAGATTGTGGCAGCCGAACTCATTGCCGACGTGCCAGAGCGCGAGCGCCGGGTGGTCGGCATACCGCCGGGCGAGCTGATCGACTAGCGCGAGGGCGCTGCGCCGGTAGTCCGGGTTGGACGGGCACCAGGTCTGGCGGCTGCCGTGCGAAAGCCGCAGACCTTCACGATTCACCGGCATCGCCTCCGGATGCACGCGCGCAAACCAGGGCGGAGGGGACGCGGTCGCCGTGGCGAGGTCAACCATGATGTCCGCATCGTTCAACCGGTCGAGGACACGGTCCAGCCATTCGAACTCGTAACGTCCAGGCTCCGGCTCGAGCAAAGCCCACCCAAAGACGCCCACCGTAGCCACGGTGAAACCCGCTTGCCCCATCAACGCAATGTCATCGTCCAAGGTCTCTGGACTCCACTGCTCCGGGTTGAAGTCCGCACCGAAAAGCACACGATCGGTTGGCCATTGCTTCATAGCCAGGACTCTGGCAGCATCCTTCACCGAAAGTCAACAGATCCGAACAGGCAAAGAGAAATTGGTTGAATAGTGTTCCATGTGCGTCGGATCTCTTGACAGATACGACACAGAAAGACACACTCTGCGTACTTCGTGTTTGAACAATGGCGGACTGTGAAGGTCGCACCATCGAGGCGAAGCGCGTCCCACTCAACGACGAGTGAGCCTAGGAGGCCCGCATGTCAGCCCGTTCTCACCTCTCCCGCCCTCCGAGTCCGACCGAGTTGGTACGCCGACACCAGGGCCTGCATACCCCGTTTTCACGCCGCAGCCTGCTGCGGGGGGTCGCGGGAGTCGGAGCGCTCGGCACGCTGGGTGCTTGCGGCTCAGACCCCGACCCCAATCGCATGTCGCTCGGTTCACGGGCGACCGAGGATGTCCCGGGCCGGGCGCTGAGGGCCACGATGGACTTATACGAGCAGAAGTCGGGGGTCAAGGTGGACATCAACGCCACCGACCCCAACACCTGGCAGGAACAGATCAACTCCTACCTGCAAGGCAAGCCCGACGATGTTTTTCAGTGGTTCGCCGGCTACCGCGGACGGTTCTTCTACGAGAACGGCCTTGTGGGGCAGATCAGCGACGTCTGGGACCAGGTCGGTGACGGGTTCAGCGACGCCTTCAAGAAGGCCTCCACCAACGATGAAGGCGAGCAGATCTTTCTGCCCTTCTACTACTACCCCTGGGCCGTGTTCTACCGGCCCAGCGTCTTCGAGAAGAACGGCTACACGCCCCCGGAGACGATGGATGAGTTCGTAGCCCTGTGCGAGGACATGCAGGACAGCGGCCTGACGCCTATCGCCTTCGGTGCCTCGGATGGCTGGCCCCAGATGGGCACGTTCGACTACCTCAACATGCGCATGCACGGATACCAGTTTCATGTCGAGCTCATGGCTGGCGATCGACGCTGGGACAGCGACGAGGTCCGGGCGGTCTTCGACACGTGGGCGGGTCTGCTGCCCTATCACCAGGAGAGCCCGCTAGGACGCACCTGGCAGACGGCCGCCCAGTCGATGCAACAGGGCAAGAGCGGGATGATCGTGATGGGTCTGTTCATCAATCAGCAGTTCGCCGAGGGAGAAGACCGAGAGGACCTCGACTTCTTCAATTTCCCACAGATCGACCCTGCCATCGGCGCCGACGCCGTCGAGGCCCCGATCGACGGCTTCATGATGCGTTCGGATCCCGTCAACGAAGGCAAGGCCAAGGATCTCCTGACGTTCTTGGGCACCGCCGAGGCAGTCAACGCCTACGTGGAGATTGACGCTCAGATCGGTGCCCACCAAGAGACCGACACCAGCAGCTACGACAAGCTCCAGCGCAAGTCGGCCGACTTGGTGACTAACGCAGCCAATATCTCGCAGTTCATGGACCGGGACACCCGGCCCGACTTTGCGGCGACGGTGATGATTCCCGAACTCAAACGGTTCTTAGCTGATCCGAACGACATCGCCACGGTGACGTCTTCGATTCAGGCGCAAGCCGACTCCATTTTCCCGCAGAGCTGACCTGAGGAGTTAGGAATGGCTACCGCACCAGTAACCCCGACCGACGCCGACGACCGTTCATCGGCCGCGCCACCGAACAACAAGAAGCTCCAGTTGTTGACGAGCAAGGACCGCACCGTGCTGGCGCTCATGGTCGGCATTCCGGCGATCTTCGTGCTCGGCCTGGTGTGGATCCCGGCGCTGATCAGCGTCCTGCTCTCGTTCACCACGTGGAACGGCATCGGACCCATCAGCGACATTCAGTGGATCGGTCTGCAGAACTACACCGATCTGGTGACGATCTATC
>JBBSVB010000060.1:0-10620 GCA_038233875.1 Actinomycetales bacterium
ACCCGGTGATCCTTGGCCTCATCGAGGCCGACCCGATCGCGGCCACCAAGGCCGACTCCGCGGTCACAGTCGAGCTCATCCGGCGGGCCGTGCAGGTCAAGGCCACCGTGGTCACGGCCGATCTCAAAGAGTCGTCGCTGCGCGAGATCCTCAACTTCGGCCACACGTTGGCCCACGCGATCGAGCTGATCGAGGACTACACGTGGCGACACGGAGACGCCGTGTCCGTCGGCATGGTGTTCGCGGCCGAGTTGGGCGTGCTGGCCGGGCGCACCCCGCCCCAGCTGGTCACCAGACTGCGGGCAGTGCTGACGGCGGTCGGCCTGCCTACGGCATACCCCGGCGGTCGGTGGGACGAGTTGCGCGCGGCGATGTCGCGGGACAAGAAGTCTCGCGGGGCCACCTTGCGATTCGTAGTGCTCGACGACCTCGCTACCCCCGGGCGACTCGTCGGTCCTTCCGAGGAAGATCTGCGCGCAGCGCTCGCCAGCATCAATCATGAGCCTGCCCACAACGCCTAGGAGAAGCAATGACCACCACCGTGCTCGTGTTGTCCGGCCCGAACCTCGCTGCTCTCGGGACCCGGCAACCAGAGATTTACGGCTCAGCGACCCTGGCCGACCTTCACGACTCGATCACCGCCGCGGGCCAGACTCTGGGGATATCGTGCGATTGCCGCCAAAGCGACGACGAGAGCCAGATCGTGGCCTGGCTGCACGAAGCTGCTACGAACGGGTGGGACGTGGTGCTCAATCCAGCGGCCTTCACGCACTACTCGTATGCCGTCGGCGATGCCTGCGCACACCTGACTGGCTGTGGGCAGCGCCTGATTGAGGTGCACCTGTCTAACCCCGCCGCCCGAGAGGAGTTCCGGTCGATCTCGGTCGTCGCCGCTGCTGCCACCGGGACCATCGCAGGATTCGGGGCTCAGTCCTACACGTTGGCGCTGCGCGCGCTTGCTGGCTCGCAGCCATAGCACCTACTGGGCGTTAGACTTCCCACGAATAATTGTGGAGCACGTCCTTTACCCGACCGCGCACGTCTGCGCAGCCGTGGGCAACACCTCAACGAAAGAGCACTCACGTGGCATCGACGAGCGATCTGAAGAACGGCGTAGTCCTAGACATGGACAACGGACTGTGGCAGGTGTTGGACTTCCAGCACGTCAAGCCCGGCAAGGGTCCCGCTTTCGTGCGGACAAAGCTGAAGAATGTGGTCTCCGGCAAGATTGTGGACAAGACCTTCAACGCAGGCACCAAGCTCGAGACCGCGACGGTCGACCGCAGCGACATGCAGTACCTATACAACGACGGCACCGACTTCATCTTCATGGACGTCAAGACCTACGACCAGATCCCCGTTTCGCCCGCCGTGATGGGTAACGCTGCGGACTACTTGTTGGAGAATGCGCAGGCCATGATCGCGCAGCACGAGGGCCAGGTGCTCTACGTCGAGCTGCCGCCGTCGGTGGTTCTGGAGGTCTCGCACACCGACCCCGGCTTGCAGGGCGACCGCTCCACCGGGGGGACTAAGCCGGCCACCCTGGAGACTGGCGCCGAGATCGCTGTGCCGCTCTTCCTAGAGACCGGCACCAAGGTCAAGGTCGACACCCGCGACGGTTCCTACCTCGGTCGGGTGAACTGAGCACCAGTGGCCGCTCGTACCAAAGCGCGTAAGCGTGCCCTGGAGTTGTTGTTCGAGAGCGAACAGCGAGGTCTCAACGTCGCCGACCTGCTCGAGCAACGCCTCGAATCACCGACCACCCAGCACCCGCTGCCGGACTACACCAGCACGTTGGTGCGCGGAGTCATCGAGCGCTGGGGTGCCATTGACGAGGCCCTGAACACCTACAGCCAAGGCTGGACGGTCGACCGTATGCCGGCCGTTGATCGAGCGCTGTTGCGCCTGGGAACCTGGGAAATCGTGTGGAATGACGACGTTCCTGACGAGGTCGCAATCTCTGAGTCCGTGGCTCTGGCTCAGGGGATGTCGACCGACGAGTCACCGGTCTTCATTAACGGAATGTTGGCCCGAATTTCGAAGGTAAAAGTCACCCTTTTCTGAGGCTCCAGGTGGTAGATTCGTCCTCGACCTAATGCGTATAGCGAAACGAGTCTCATCATGCGCAACAAAGACCGCCTCTTGTACATTGCCCGAATGCTGGAGTCCGCGCGCTTCGAAGTGTTGCCGACGGCAACTATCGAGGACAAAGTTCTTGAAGGGCTACCGGTGGGACGGACGGTGACCGTCACGGCCTCCCCGAGCCAAGGACTAGAGTCCACGCTGGCCATGGCGGAAAAGCTCTCTGCTCATGGGTACGACACGGTGCCGCACATCGCAGCCCGCATGGTCTCTGGCCGCTCGGAGTTGTCCGAGATCAAATCTCGATTGCACGACGCGGGCATCAAGACCGTCTTCGTGCCCGGCGGTGACCAGGAGCCACCCGCAGGCGACTACCGCAACGCGCTAGACCTGTTGCAGGACCTCAGCCAACTGGGCAACCCAGCCCTAGAGGTGGGCATCACCGGATACCCGGAGACCCACCCCAGCATCAGCGACGACCTGACCGTGCAGTCCATGTGGGACAAGCGCAAGCACGCCTCCCACATCGTCAGCAACCTGACCTTCGACCCTTCCCTTCTCGGCAAGTGGGTCTCCCGGATGCGTGACCGCGGCATGGAGTTGCCGGTCATGTTGGGCGTTCCGGGGCCGATCGATCGCGCCAAGCTGCTCACGATGGCCACCAAGATCGGCGTCGGTGACTCGACCCGCTTCCTGGCCAAGAACAAGGGCATCATGGCCCGCCTCGCCGCCCCTGGCGGCTTCACCGGGGAGAAGTTCCTAGAGTCCTCGGCCGAGCACATGGCCAAGCCCTCGGCGCACGTCACCGGCTTGCACCTCTACACCTTCAATCAGGTCGCGGCCACCGAGAAGTGGCGCAAGGACTACCTCGACCGGATCAACGCGCAGTTGTAGCCAGCATGGTCTCGAGGGCGACCTCGAGGCCATGCTCGCCTGTCTTGACGGTCTTCAGTGGCACCCGCAAGAAGTCGGCAGCCTCTTGGGCGAGCCGCTGCAACTCGGGGTCGGCGGCGTTTTGGGCGAGCCACACCACTCGGGTGTAGTGAGCGAAGTATTCCTGGTGCAACTCGGGGTACCGGTCGAGGCCCAACTCTACGATGACTGATCGCGTGAAGGAACGGACGAGGTAGTCCGTGAGCACGTACGTCCCTGGCTGATCCTCGAACATCTTCTCGATGCGGCTCGCGCCACCGAAGACGTCGTAGCAATGCAGGCCGGGCAAGCGGAGCAAACCCAACTCCTCACAGACCTCATCGAGCGCGCCGTAGGTGCCGCAGTCGGCATACCCAATGAGGACGCGTGAATATCGGGGGAGCAGGGTCGCGGCCGTGCTGCGCACCTTGTCCGCGATCTGCTCCGGGTGGTTGTGAAGGAGCGGAGGCAGCGGGGACACGTGCAGGTCCCAGCCCCGGCGTTGCGATATCTCGGCGCAGTGCTTGGCGATGGCCCCGCACGCGATCACCGCCACGTCGCTCATAACTCACACGTCATAGTTCGCACGTCATAACTTACACAGGGAACGCGAGAAGCTCGATGAAGCGGTCGTTGAAGTCGGGGCGATCCGACAACTCGACGTAGGTCACCTGCTCTAGCAAGGCCAGAGCCCCAGCACGCTCGCGCATGCTCAGCAAACTCATCTTGGCACCCTCACCGGCCACATTGCCCGCCGAGACGATGCGCATGACGGGAACCTTCGGCACCAGACCAATCCGAACTGCGGCCGCGGGGGAGAGGTAACTGCCGAAGGAGCCGGCCAGCAGCACCTGCTGCACGTCAGCGGCTTCGACACCCAAGCTTTCCATCAGGAGCGTCCACCCGGTTGCGATGGCCCCCTTGGCGAACTGCAACTCACGGATGTCGCGCTGAGAGAGGTAGACGCTCTCGGACACGTCATCCCCTGGCGCTTGGTGCTGCAATACGAAGATTCGCTCTTTGCCGACAAACGTGAGCCGATCAGCCACGTATGGTGCCTTTTCGGCTGCCGCTTCGTCGGTGACGAGCCGTCCGCTTTCGTTGATCAAGCCCACTCTGACCAACTCGGAAACGGCGTCGACGAGACCCGACCCGCACAACCCTTGGGCGCTCACGTCCCCGATGACCTGCAGTTTCACGCCGCCTTCGAGATCGGGCCCGATCTGAACGACCTCGAGGGCGCCGTCGGCCGCCCTCATGCCGCACCTGATGGCCCCGCCTTCGAAGGCCGGGCCCGCTGGAGCCGCCGTCGAGACGATGCGGTCCCCGTCGCTGAAGACGATCTCGCAGTTCGTGCCCACATCGATGAAGAGCCGGCTGCGCTTGTCGCGGTCCATGCCGGTCGCCAGCATTCCGGCCACGATGTCGCCGCCAACGTAGGCGCCGAGCGCCGGAAATACGTTGGCGCGCGCCGACGGGTGCAGCGTGAGCCCCAACTCGGTAGCCAAGAACGGGGGGAAAGTAGTGGTGGTCATGATGAAAGGGGCCACACCCAGCGGCTCCGGGTCAATGCCCAACGCAAGGGCCGTCATCGTGGCGTTGCCGGCCAGCGCGACCTCATACACCTCGTGAGGCTCGACGCCGGCGTCGGCTAAGACTTCGCCGACAAGTTCAGCGAGGGTCTCCTGAGCCAGGCGGCGCAGGCGATCTGCCGCTTCCGGGTCCATCATGGTGGCGCTGATCCGGGCGATCACGTCCGCGCCGAAGGGCTGCTGCTTGTTCAGCATCGACGCTACCGCTGCGGGGGTGCCAGTCGAGGTGTCGAGGAGTGTTGCGACCACCGTGGTGGTGCCTAGATCGAAGGCGATGGCGAACGTGCGCTTTGAGGTGTCGCCGGGCTCGATGTCGATCAACGCTTCGTCAACGATCACCGCAGTGACCTTGTAGTCGGCCTCCCGTAAAACTTTCGGGAGGCGGCGCAGCACGTTCATGTCGGGCACCAGGTGCAGGTCCGGGCAGGCCTCGACGATGCGCTGCACGTCGGTCCGTTGGTCTTGCAGAGTCGGCTCCTCGAGCTCGACGTATCGCTTCTGCAGGGCCGGGCGCAGGATGACCTGGCGTCCAACTCCGACCGTGGCGGCCTTGGGCCGCGTCGTCATCGGCGGGACTTCCACCTCGACGTTACGAGTCGCCTGGGCCAGGCACGCCAAACGCCAGCCCTCGGCCAATTGCTCTTGGCTGAAGGAGCGCACATCGAGGCGATGGATCGGCGCGGCCGAGTCCAACACCTTCACCTTGCACTTCTTGCACGTGCCGTGACCTCCACAGGTGGAGTCGATGGCGATGCCGTTCCAACTGGCGGCATCAAAGACGGTCACCCCGCTCGGGACGCGCACCGTGCGCCCCGAGGGAGTAAACGACAATTCAACACGGTTGGCGCTGTCGTGGGGTGCCCTGATGCCATCATCGATGGGATCGATGAGACCTTCTCTGCCGAGGGTCGACAGATCGACATCAGGTACTGCGGTGATCGGTTCACGGTTCAGCATGCTGCGCAACTCACTTGTGATCGATCAACGTTCGGACAGGACAGCCTGGTGCTCACGCCGAAGCGGCCTGTGCCGCTTCTTCGGCGGCCGCTGCGGCAGCGGCTTCGGCGGCCAGACGCTTGCGGTGGGCACCGATCCAGGCACCGCCCCACTCGTCGTTGCCCAACAGCAAGTCAGCAGCCTTGACGCTGGTGACGATCTGCGGGGTGCGGGCGTCCATGATGGCGCTGGTCATGCCATCGGTCATGGCCATCGGCAGGAAGGCCGCCCCCAGGGCGTGACGGTTCGGCATACCGAAGGACACGTTGGATGCGCCACAGGTCATGTTCAAGCCGTACTTCTCGCGGATGCGGCGCATCGTGTCCATCGTGACGTTCACCATCTGCTGATCGGCACCGATGGGCATCGCCAGGGGGTCGATCACGATGTCTTCAATCGCGATGCCGTATTCCTTGGTGGCCACCTCGACGATGTGCTCGACGAGCTCGAGGCGACGGTCGGCATCCATCGGGATCTCTTCGGCGTCGTTGGGCAGTGCGATGATTGCGGCGTTGTGCTTCTTGACGAGCGGAAGGATGAGCTCCATCCGGTCGTCCTCGGCAGTCATCGAGTTAACCAGGGCGCGGCCCTCATATACCTCGAGGCCAGCCTGAAGCGCCTCCACGACTGAGGAGTCGATACAGATCGGCAGGTCGGTGACCTTCTGGACCAGACGGATGGCCTTTTGGAGCAGTTCGGCCTCGTCGGTCAACGGCACCCCCATGTTGATGTCGAGCACATCGGCACCACCCTCGACCTGGGCAATGGCGTCGCGCTCAATAGCGGACAGGTCGCCGTCGCGCAGTTGCTGCTGGAAGACCTTGCGTCCGGTGGGGTTGATCCGCTCGCCAATGAGCGTGAAGGGGCGACGGTGGCCCATCACGACCTCTTTGGTCGCGGAGCGAAGGATTGTTTCGCGTAGTTCGGCGCTCATGCGTTGACCAACTCTCGACGGGCTTTCATGAGTGCTTTGGCTTTCTTGACCGTGGCGGAGGCGTCGGCAGCGTATCCGTCGGCACCGACGGCGTCGGCATACTCCTGGGTGACGGGTGCCCCGCCAACCATGACGATGACCTGGTCGCGGATGCCAGCCTTGGTCAGCGCATTCAGGTTGGCCTTGAACATCGGCATCGTGGTGGTCAGGAACGCTGACATACCGACAATGTCGGGCTTATGCTCGATAATCTTCTCGACAAACTTCTCGGGTGCAACCTGCACACCGAGGTCGATGACCTCGAAGCCGGCACCTTCCAACATGATGTTGACAAGGTTCTTGCCGATGTCGTGGACGTCCCCCTTGACGGTGCCCATCAAGAACTTGCCTACCTGCTCCACTCCGGTCTCGGCGAGCAACGGGCGAAGGCGCGCCATGGCCCCGGCCATCGCACGACCGGCGATCAGCATCTCGGGCACGAAGAAGTCTCCGCGCTCGAACCGGGCACCGACCTCTTCCAGCGAGGGGATGAGGGCTTCGAAAAGCATGGACTGCGGCTCCATGCCCATGTCCAACCCTTCGTTAGTCAAGCTCAAAACTTTGGGTGCGTTGCCGACGAGCGTTTCGTCGTACAACCCTTTGAGGATCTCCTCGGGTGTCATGCGGCGCCTTTCTTCTTATGTGCGGACGGTGTGCGTAGCAGGTTCTGTAGTTTTTTAGCTTGGTCGGCCAGCATCAGGCCGGTTTCGTGCAGGTGTGGCGCAATCCGCACCGTGGGACCGGAGACGCCGAGGGTGGCGATGACGGTTCCGTCGTGTCCGAGGACGGGTGCGGCCACGCCGCAAAGCCCGACTTCGAGCTCGTCGGTGACGCTGCCATAGCGACGTTTCGGTATGCCGGCCATCTCCTTAACGAGTTGTGGTCGAGTCAGAGTGGCCGCGGTGAGGCGTTCGAGGGGGCCGCCGGGGAGCTTGATCGCGCCGTAGGCGCACAACACCTTGCCGAGCGCACTGCAATGCAGCGGCACCTCGACTTCGTTCCAGTCCCGGGCACGGAGCAGGTATGTCGACTCGACCTGAGCGATATAGAAGACCTTGTCCGAACGGGCAATGCCGAGGTGCACGGTCTCGCCGCAGCGCTCCGAGACCGCTTGCATCACCGGATCGGCCAGCCGGGCCACTTGCGGCCAAGGGTCGTGCAGCGCGGCATACAAGGCAAACAGTTGTCCGCCGACGTAGAGGCCATCGGAGCGGCGCTCCAGGAGGTTTGTGCGCTCCAAGGAGGTGAGCATCCGAGAAGTGGTCGACCTGGCTAGGCCGGTTGCGTCGCTGAGATCAGTCGACGACATCGGCGTATCGGAGTGGATCACCATGTCGATCAGCGCTGCTGCCCGATCAAGGGACTGTGTGCCCCCACTTCGGCTTGTCGCCGTCGAGGGGGGTGATTCCTGAGGTCTCATATGGTAGAACTCGGTTCCATGTGGTGAGGTTAGAACTCAAATCACCCATGGTCAAGCACCTACCTCTCCCACCTACATCGTCACCGCTCCGTGGAGGTCCCATGTTCCGCAACACCATGCCCCGCTATGAAGTTCTCAGCCAAGACGCCATGGCTCAACTCGACCAAGGGTGGCGCAAGCTCATCACCGAAATCGGGGTCGAATTCGACAGCGACAAAGCCCTAGAAATGTTCCGCAAAGCAGGACAAAGGGTCGAAGGCCAGACCGTGTTCCTCGACCCCGAGTTCGTGTTGGAGCAGGTGGCCAAGGCACCTCGGGAGTTCGACATCCACGCGCGCAACCCCGACAACAGCGTCCACATCGGCGGTGACGCGATGGTGTTCAGCTCGGTCTACGGGCCGCCGTTCGTGCGCGAAGGCTCGGTGCGCCGCGACGCGACGATGCACGACTTCGAGCGCTTCGCCAAGTTGGCTCAGTCGTTCAGCGTCATGGACTCCGCCGGAGGTGTGGTGTGTGAGCCCAACGACACTCCGTTGGACTCGCGCCACCTCGACATGACCTACACCCTGCAGACGTTGACCGACAAGATCTACATGGGCAACGTGGTGTCCGGCGTCAACGCCGAAGACACCATTGCGATGGGCTCGATCCTCTTCGGCGGCCGTGACGTCATCGAGGAGAAGCCGGTGTCGATCTCCCTCATCAACTGCAACAGTCCGCTGCGCTGGGACGACCGCATGTTGGAGTCGCTCTTCGCCTACGCGAACGCCAGGCAGCCGATCATCCTGACCCCGTTCATCCTCATGGGCGCCATGTCTCCGGTGACCATCCCGGCCGCTCTGGTGCAACAGATCACCGAAGCGCTGTCGGGGATCTGTTTGGCGCAGATGGTCCGTCCCGGCACGCCAGTGGTTTTCGGGTCCTTCCTGTCCAACATCGACATGCAGTCCGGCTCTCCGTCCTTCGGCACCCCGGAGTCGGGCATGGGCCTGTTCTGCACTGGGCAGATCGCTCGCTACTTCAACCTCCCGTTCCGCTCTGGCGGTGGCTTGACCTCATCGCAGGTCCCCGACGCACAGGCCGGTTACGAAGCGCTGATGACGATGCTGCCGACCTTCCTGGCCGGTGCCAACTTCGTGATGCACTCGGCCGGGTGGTTGGAGGGCGGGCTCGTGGCGTGCTTCGAGAAGTACGTGATGGACGTCGAGCTCATCCAGATGCTGCAGGCACAGTTCAAGCCGCTGGAGATCAACGAAGGCACCCTCGGCTTCTCAGCGCACAAGGAGGTCGGCCACGGTGGCCACTTCCTCGGGGCCGAGCACACCATGGAACGTTTCCGTACGTGCTTCTACCGCCCGATGCTCTCCTCGTCGGAGAACTTCGAGCGCTGGAGCCGTGGAGGCGGCGTCGACGCTGCTGGCCGGATGACCAACATCTTCACCAAGCGCGTCGAGGAGTACCAGCAGCCTGCGCTGGACTCGGCGATCGATGTGGAACTGCGCGAGTATGTCGCACGTCGCCGGACCGAGCTCGGCGACTAGACCGGAGTCGACAACGCTAAATGCCCGCGAGACACGCCATATAGGACGTATCTCGCGGGCATTCGGCGCTCTCGCCGCCTAGTGGGTGCCGCCTGGTGGATATGGCGCGCCTAGCGGAAGACGACCGTGCGGTCCCCGCTGAGTAGGACCCGGCTCTCGCTGTGCCAGCGAATGGCGCGAGAGAGCACCTGGGACTCCACATCGCGACCGGCCGCGGCCAACTCGCGGGCATCCAAGCGGTGATCAACGCGCATGACGTCCTGCTCGATGATCGGCCCCTCATCGAGGTCTCCGGTGACGTAGTGGGCCGTTGCGCCGACCAGCTTTACGCCGCGCTCGAAAGCCTGCGTGTAGGGCTTAGCGCCCTTGAAGCTCGGCAAAAAGGAGTGGTGAATGTTGATCGCCCGCCCCGAGAGCTTGCGCGACGTCTCGTCGGAGAAGATCTGCATGTATCGCGCCAGCACCACGATGTCGACCTCGAGGTCGTCGATCATGCCGAGCATCTCTGCCTCGGCCTCGTTCTTGTTCTCCGGCGTCACCGGGATGTAGTGGAACGGCAGACCGTAGGACTCGGTCAGAGCCCGCAGATCCTCGTGGTTCGAGATCACCCCGACCACGTCGATCTGCAATGCACCCCGGCTCCAGCGGAACAGCATGTCGTTGAGGCAGTGCCCGAACTTCGAGACCATGATGAGGGTGCGGTAGGGCTCCTTGGCGTTCCATAGGTCCCAGGTCATACCGAAGGCTTGAGCGGTTTCGTCGAAGTCTTCGCGTAACTTCTCGAGCGTGGTTTCTGAAGCGGAGATGGTGAAAGCCATACGCATAAAGAACTGTCCAGCCGCAGGGTCCTCGAACTGTTGGCTCTCTACGATGTTGCCTCCCCGCTTGGCCAACACGCCCGTGATGGCATGCACGATGCCCGGTCGATCAGGACAACTGATGGTGAGGACGTACTGGGCGCCGGCGGCTTCGCTGGACATAGGACTCCAATGATTCCCGGCGGGCACCAGGACGGCCGCCGGAGCAGGACTCAGAAGCCTGTGTCAGGACAGCCTCGATGGTCGTTGGCGTGACCTCATCGTGGTGCGCTTCGATGCAGTGCGC
>JBBSVB010000061.1:0-10542 GCA_038233875.1 Actinomycetales bacterium
CTTTGCTCCCACCTGGTGCCGTGGTGGTGTCCCTGATGAAGGGCATCGAGGTTGGCACCGGGCTAAGGATGAGCGAAGTCATCGAAGAAGTCGGTCACGTTGAGCCGGAGCGGATCGTGGTGGTCTCTGGCCCGAACCTCTCGCGCGAAATCGCCGCCAAGCAGCCCGCGGCGAGTGTCATGGCCGGGGTCGATCATGCGGCAGCCCAGGCGGTCGCCGAGGCAAGCGCAGCCCCCTACTTCCGGCCGTATACGCAGACCGACGTGGTCGGGACCGAGATCGGCGGCGCGGTCAAGAACGTGGTGGCCCTGGCCGTAGGTATGGCCGAGGGTCTGGGCTACGGCGACAACACCAAGTCCAGCATCATCACCCGTGGGTTGGCCGAGACCGCCCGACTGGGCGCTGCGCTGGGTGCCGATCCCGCCACGTTGATGGGGCTGGCCGGGGTGGGCGACCTGATTGCCACCTGTATGTCGCCCCTGTCTCGCAACCACTCCGTCGGTGTAGCGCTGGGTCAGGGCTTGAGCGTGGCTGATGTGGTGGCCATCAAGCACCAAACCGCCGAAGGGCTGAAGTCGGCTCGTTCCGTGGTGGAGCTTGCGCACCGCCACGGAGTCGATGTGCCTATCTGTGAGGGGGTGCTGGCCGTGGTCGAGGGCGACCTCGAGCCACGTTTCCTGGCCGACGCGCTCATGTCACGCGCCCGCAAGCACGAGCGGCAGTAGGGTCGGTGCGCATGACCCACGACGAACAGTCGCCAAATACCTCGACCCGTCCTCGCGTGGCCCTGGTTTTTGGTGGGCGCTCGGCCGAGCACGCCATATCTTGCGCCACGGCGGCTAGCATCCTGGCTGCTATCGACCGGGATGCCTACGACGTCGTGCCGATTGGGATCACCCGATCAGGGGAGTGGGTCCAGGTCGCTGACGATCCGGCCGCACTGCAGATCATCGACGGCAAGCTGCCCGCCGTTCACGGCAATGAAGACCACGTGTCGCTGCCGCTGGGCGCCTCCGACCGCGCTTTCACCGTGCAACGCCCGGGCGAGGTGCCACGCTCGCTGGGCAACGTCGACGTGGTCTTCCCGGTGCTACACGGCCCATTCGGTGAGGACGGGACGATTCAAGGGCTCATGGAGTTGGCGGACGTGCGATATGTCGGCTGTGGGGTGCTGTCGTCGGCCGCCATGATGGACAAACACATCATGAAGGTGCTCTTTGCCTCTGCAGGGCTGCCCATGGGCCCGTATGCCGTCATCACCGACCTCGATTGGCGGCGCGACCGTGGGGCAGCCCTGGCGCGTGCCGCCGCGTTGGAGTTCCCCGTGTTCGTGAAGCCGTGCCGAGCGGGATCGTCGGTGGGGATCAGCAAGGTGGATGCTGCCGAGGGTCTCGAAGGGGCCATCGAGAGAGCCCGTGAGCACGACCCCAAGGTCATCGTCGAGGCAGGCATCAACGGCAGAGAAGTTGAATGCGGCGTCCTGCAGGGGCGTGGCGAAGACCCACCACGGGTCAGCGAAATCGGTGAGATCACGGTCAGCGGGGACCACGCGTTCTACGACTTCGAGGCCAAATACCTCGACGAAGCCAGCGTGAGTTTGCGTTGCCCGACCGACCTGCCCGAGGCCGTTCGCGATGAAGTGCGTTCGGTGGCGGCCCGTGCCTTCGAAGTCGCTGAGTGCGAGGGACTGGCCCGGGTCGACTGCTTCTACACCGACGACGGGCGGGTGCTGATCAACGAGATCAACACCATGCCGGGCTTCACCCCGTGGTCGATGTACCCGCAGGTCTGGGCGGCCAGCGGGATGACCTACTCCGAATTGGTGCACGAGCTGATCGAGCTGGCGCGCGCCCGACCGCTCGGTCTGCGCTAAGACCCTACGAACTGCACTCCCCCAGGGTCTGGGGGATGGATCCTGCCGCTTGTGCGAAGGCGGGCATCACAAGTGCTTCGGTAGCGTAGGCGCTGGAGACGAGCACCTCGATCGCAGGGTCTCGGCCGAAGGTTGTGAAGCGCACGCCATCGTCCAGTGGGACCGCCACCCAGTCGATGTTGGCGACGTCCAGACACTGATCCTGAGTCGGACCGATAATCGGCGCGCCGCATCGGGCGATGATCGGGGGGTCCCCCCACGCTGCGACGGTGTCGCTATCGACCGCGGTCACCCGTATCGGCTGATCGGCCACGGTGGTGGGCCACAACTCGGCGACCTCCTGACAGGCAGTGTTGGCGTCGGCCCCCTCGAAGGGCACCACTTTGACCGCTGAGCTACATCCGGCCGTGAGCCCGAGGATCGCCAGCATGCCGCCGATCAGGAAGCGACGTGAACGACGGTGCATGTGGTGGTGCGGGTGATGTACGGGACGTTCTGAATCTTGGCAATGACCAACGCGCCGAGATCATCGATGCTGGCGGCTTCGATCCGCGCGATGACGTCATAGGGACCGGTCACATCCTCGGCCACCGTGACCCCCGGCAAGTCAGCTATGGCGGTGGCCACCAATGAGGATTTGCCGACCTGAGTCTGGATCAGGATGTAGGCGTGAACCATGGTGCCTCCTGGGTCGAAGATGAAGGGGTGACGCTACCGTGTCTGACTGTGGCCACGTTGACACCTTCGGGGAGTATCGGTGAACTGGGCGAATCCGGCGTATTGGCGCTGATCTTTGCCCGCCTGGCCGAAGGCGCTCCCGATCCGTCGCCGTTGCTGGTGGGGCCAGGCGACGACACGGCATACCTGCGGGTGTCTGGAGCGGGAATGCTAGCCACCACCGACACGATGGTGCGGGGCCAAGATTGGCTCGACCACTGGTCGAGCGGTGCCGACGTCGGGGCCAAGGTTGTGGTGCAGAATCTCGCCGACATTGCGGCGATGGGTGGTGTGCCGGCGGCCTTGTTGGTCACGCTCGTGGCACCGGTATCGACGCCCACGCAGTGGGTGGTGGATCTCATCGACGGCATCGCCGCGACAGCGCACGCGGCGGGAGTTAGCGTGGCTGGAGGGGATCTGAGTTCTAGCCAGGATCAGGTGAGCGTGTCGGTGACCGCGATGGGTGTCATAGGAGAGGACAGTACTGGCCCCGTCCTGCGGTCCGGCGCTGAACCAGGGCAGGTGCTGGCGGTCTCCGGTCCCTTAGGGCGCTCGGCCGCAGGGCTGGAGGTCTTGCGTCGCGGTGACGAAGGTTGCTTCCCGTCGGAGCGCGATGCGCGGGTATGCAGTCAATGGGTTGGATATCACTGTCGCCCCGACCCGGATCTGACGCAGGGGCCTATCGCGGCAGCAGCCGGCGCGACCTCACTGATTGATATCTCTGACGGTCTCGTGCGTGACGCGAACCGGCTGGCGCGTGCCAGCGACGTCCGCGTTGACGTCGACAGCGCCGTGCTCGATCAGTGGGTCGGCCCCATCGCAGACGTGTTGGGCGCCGACTCCGCTGGATCGTGCGTCCGCTCCGGGGGAGAGGAGCACGTGCTGCTGGGCACGTTTGCACGCAAAAACGTCCCCCCGGGTTGGTTCACCCTGGGGGACGTATCGCACGCCGATGAGTCTGGGGCCGGGACCTTCGAAGCCGGGCAACGCTTAACTGGAGGTGGTTGGGACCACTTCGGCGGTTAAGGCGGGTCGCACAACGACTAGCGCGTGACCTTGCCAGCCTTGAGGCACGACGTGCACACGTTCAGTCGCTTCGGCGTGGCGTTTTTGGGGCCGACCAGGGCGCGCACGCGCTGGATGTTCGGGTTCCAACGACGCTTGGTGCGACGGTGTGAGTGCGAGATGGCGTGACCGAAGCTCGGTCCCTTGCCGCAGACATCGCAAGTGGCAGCCACGGTGATCTCCTAGGAGGTTGTTGGATCAAGTGCTTAAGCAGGTCAGAGTGTCACTCCCACCGGATGCCGCGATTTTCTGGGCACATAGAGGTGAGGAACCGGGCAAGCCTACTCCAGGAGTGTGCCCAACCCAAGTCAGTGCCGCGACCGACACCAGTGGCCGTGGACTGGCACGATAATCCCATGCTGACCACTACCTTGAGCGTGCACACCGGCCAACGCGAAGTCGTGCGTGATCTCACTGCCGAGTGTGCAGCTTTCGCGGCGTCGGCGAACGCCGATGGACTGCTGCACGTCTTCGTGCCGCACGCCACGGCCGGTATAGCCATCTTGGAGACGGGCGCGGGCAGTGACGCCGACCTTTTGGCCGCGTTGGGAGACCTCTTGCCCGGCGATGACCGGTGGGTCCATCGGCACGGCAGCCCAGGTCATGGGCGCTCGCACGTGATGCCTGCAGTGATACCGCCCTACGCCACTGTTCCCGTGCTGTCGGGATCACTCGCGCTGGGCGTGTGGCAGAGCATCTGCCTGGTCGACCTCAATGTGGACAACACCGATCGCACCGTGCGGCTGTCGATGCTGACGTCGGCCGGATAACCTGCCACCTGTGACACCGACGGTGCTGGATTTGGCTGCGGCCCGGCGCTGGGCCGTCACATCGCGCTCCCTGCTTAGCGAGTCACGCGAGCGCATTGACCGCCTCAACGTGTTCCCGGTTCCCGACGGCGATACCGGCACCAATATGTTCCTGACGGTGGACGGTGCCCTCGGCTTTTTACGTGAACATGACGAGAGCGCGACGGGTTCGGTGCGACTGACCGATGGTCTGGACTCTTTGGCGCACGGGATGTTGCTATCGGCGCGCGGCAACTCAGGGGTGATTCTGAGCCAACTGGCCCAAGGCATGGCCCAAGCGATGCGGGCTAGTCCCAGCGGCGGCGACGTGATGGACGCGGAGGTGCTCGCCGAGGCCTTTCGGCGCGCGGCCGAGCTTGCCTGGGCGGGGGTGTCGTCACCGGTGGAGGGCACGATCTTGAGCGTGGCTCGCGCGGCCGCCGAAGGGGCTGCCGCTGCAGTAGGGAATCTCGACGGTGACAACTCGTCCGAGCGCATCACCTCCGAGCACATGATTGAGCGCATCACATCTGAGGGCCTCACCTCCGACCAGGCGACGTATTCGGTAGCCCGCCACGCTCTCCTCGCTGCGCGTGAAGCGCTGGCCCTTACCCCTGAACAACTCCCGAGTTTGGCCCGAGCAGGGGTGGTTGACGCCGGCGGGGCCGGCTTCGTGTTGGTTTTAGAGGCCCTAGAGAGCGTATTGGCCGACCGACCTCATGACGGTGCAAGCGCTTCGGCGCAATCATGGCTCGTCCCGCGCTCGACTCCAGACGCATTGCCTAGTCTTTGTGGCGAGATCGATGACGAGGGGGAGGCGGGGGACGGCGCTTTCGAGGTGATGTACCTCCTCGAGGACGCGACGCCGGCGAGCGCCGAGGCTCTGCGCCAGCGCCTGGTCGCGGTGGGCAGTTCCGTCATGGTGGTCGGCGGGCCTACCCAATGGCGGGTCCATGTGCACCTCGACCACACTCCATCAGCCTTGGATGCTGGGTCACACGCAGGACGCGTGGAGCAGGTCAGCATCATGTCGTTGGTCCACTCTGCCGAGGTGGTGACCTCGGACCAGGAGCCCGCTGCGCTGGGGCTCGTGTGTTGCGCTCCCGGTGAGGCCATCGGCGACGCCTTCACCCAGGCCGGGGCCATCGTGGTCCCGTCCAGCGCCGGTCACCGAGCCTCCACCGGCGAGTTGCTGCGCGCTGCCCGCCGCAGCCCGGCGGCTCGCGTGGCTATCTTGCCTAACGACCCCGACACGATCTTGGCCGCCCAGGCCGCTGCGAGAGCAGGAGAGGCGGAAGGCCTGGCGATCACGGTGCTTCCGACGTTGGCGGTCGTGCAGGGACTGGCAGCGATCTCGGTGTGGGACCCCGATGAGCACAACGCTGACGACACCCTTGCGGTCATGACCCACGTTGCCGCCCACGTGGCCTACGGTGCGCTCACGATCGCTGCCTCCGACGGGTTCACCCCTGTCGGCCCGTGCGTGCAGGGACAATGGTTGGGCCTGGTCGGCGGCGATATCGTCAGCGTGCAAGATGCGGTGACCGACGTCGTCAGGGACGTGCTCGTCGGTATGGCGCACCGCCTGTCGGACCCTCCCGAAATGCTGACCGTCCTCGTCGGGAGCCGCGCCGAGGCAGGAGACCTCGACGCTGTCATAGGGCGTTGGGTTGCCGAGGTTGCCGAGGTTGGCGATGTCGAGGTCCGAATGCTCGCCGGTGGACAGCGCACCTTCCACTGGCTCCTGGGGTTGGAGTAGTGGCCGTCTTGTTGACCACCTCCCTGCGGACCGTCATCGGCACCACGGCCGCGAAACTCGAGAAAGCCAAATCGCTGCGGACCGTGGGCGACCTGCTGGATTTCCTGCCGCGCAGTTACCTCGACCCAGAGCGTCCGACGGATTTTCGGACCATCAACGAGGGCGATGACGTCGTGGTCGTGGCGACCGTGGCCCGGGTCCGTGCCCGGCCCATGAAGAACCGTCGGGGCTCCATGCTGGTCGCCACCGTGGCCGACGACGACGGCAACGAGTTAGACCTGACCTTCTTCAGCGTGTTCGGCCACGAGCGAGCTCTGCTGCCCGGGGTGCGGGTGATGTGCTCAGGGACCGCCAGCACCTTTGGCCGGACCCAACAGCTCACCCACCCCGAATACCAAGTCCTGGCCAGCAACGATACTGACGCCTCGCAGTCCGTCACGGTTCTGCGCACCGGATTGATCCCGATCTACCCAGCAGTCAAAGGAGTCAGCTCCATCAAACTCCTGGCCGCCATGGACTTGGTGCTGCATGCCGCCGACGACATCCCCGACCCGATCCCGGCTCATGTGCGATCGGCGCGGCATCTGCCTACCCTCGCTGCGGCATACACCCAGGTGCATCAACCTGCCACAGACAAAGAGGCGCGGATCGCGCGGTGGCGACTGAAATTTCAGGAGGCCTTCGTCATCCAGGCAGCCTTGGCCGGGCGTCGGCACGCCGACGACGCGGTGCCAGCCCGCCCGGTGGTGGCCCGTGCCGACGGGCTGGTCTCAGCGTTTACCGAGCAGTTGCCGTTCGAGTTGACGCAGGGACAGCGCGACGTGCTGGCTGACGTGCTTGGCGACCTTGGCGCGACCATGCCGATGCATCGCCTGCTGCAAGGAGAGGTCGGTTCGGGTAAGACGATTGTGGCGTTGCTGGCCATGCTGGCCGTGATTGACGGGGGAGGGCAGGCCGCGCTGCTAGCCCCCACCGAGGTTTTGGCCACCCAGCATCACCGCTCGATCAGCGCGATGCTCGGGCCGCTGGCCCAGGCTGGGATGCTCTCGGGAGCTGACGTGGGCACCCGCGTTGCGCTGCTGACCGGAAGCCAAACCACCGCGCAGCGTCGGGGCAATCTATTGCTCGCGGCCAGCGGCGAGGCCGGGATCGTGGTCGGCACGCACGCCCTGATCCAAGAACACGTCCAGTTCGCCGACCTGGGGTTGGTCGTGGTCGATGAGCAGCACCGTTTCGGGGTCGAGCAGCGTGACGCGCTGCGGGCCAAAGCCAACGATGCCCCGCACGTGTTGGTCATGACCGCGACCCCTATCCCGCGCACGGTGGCCATGACCATCTTCGGCGATATGGAGATCTCGACGCTGCGTGAGCTGCCGCGTGGCCGCCAACCCATCCGCACCCACGTCGTGACCGGCGACAAACCCGGCTGGGTGCAACGCACATGGTCGCGCGTCGCCGAGGAGGCACTGGCCGGCAACCGGGTGTATGTCGTCTGCCCCCGGATTGGAGAGGCCGATGACCCCGCCTTGGGCAGTGAGCAGTCAGATCAGATTCGTGAATACCCCGGTCCGGGTGTGCCGATCCCGGTGCCCGAAGGTGAGGACGGTCCGAAGCTGCACGGGGTGCTCCAGGTGCACCGTGCCTTGTCGATCGCAGGTGCCACCAAGGATATGCGGATCGGTTTGTTACATGGACGGATGCTCGCAGCCGACAAAGATGCGGTGATGACCGACTTCAGCACCGGCGAGCTGGACGTGTTGGTGGCCACCACGGTGATCGAGGTCGGTGTCGACGTACCCGAAGCGACCGTGATGGTCGTGCTCGACGCCGATCGCTTCGGCATCTCGCAACTGCACCAACTGCGGGGCCGCATTGGCAGGGGCGACAAACCCGGCCTGTGCCTGCTGATCAGTCAAGGCATCGACGGCCCATCTCAGGAGCGACTGGACGCCGTGGCGGCCACGACCGACGGGTTCGAGTTGGCGCGAATCGACCTCGAAACTAGACGTGAAGGCGACGTGCTGGGGGCCAGCCAGAGTGGGGGACGCAGCGGTCTGCGATTCCTGCGGCTGACCCGAGACGAAGACCTCATCGTCGCAGCGCACGAAGACGCCTGGGCCACCGTGGCAGCAGACCCGGATTTGGGCGAGAACCCGGCGTTGTTAGCTGCGATAGCCCAACTGGATGCTGACCGAGCCGCGTTCTTGGAGCGAGGATGACGCGGATTATTGGGGGATCAGCAGGGGGTCGACGGCTGCAAACCCCCAAGGGCGACGCGACCCGGCCCACCACCGACCGCGTGCGCGAGGCTCTCTTTTCTCGGCTGGAATCGCTCCTGGATCTCAATGACGCGCGTGTGCTGGACCTGTACGCCGGATCGGGGGCCTTGGGTCTGGAAGCGGCATCGAGGGGTGCGGCCCACGTCTTGTGCGTCGAGTCGGACAAGACGACGGCTGCGTTGATCAGCCGCAATGCCACATCGGTGGGCTTAGGGATGGTGAGCGTGCGAACCGACTGCGTTGAACGTGCACTGCAACGTGGCCCTGACATGGGCGCATACGACCTGGTGGTGGCCGACCCGCCCTATTGGGTCGACGAAGACGCCATCGCCGACATGCTGGCGGCCTTGATGACGCATCAGTGGTTGTCGCGGCAGGCAGTGGTGGTTCTCGAGCGGTCCGCGCGTAGTCCTCACCCACGCTGGCCTGCCGGGTTAGAGGCGATCCGCAGCAAGAAGTATGGCGAGACGATGCTTCACGACGCTGAGCACGTCCCAAGGCCTTAGGTTTCGACAGGCGCGGCGACGCTACCGATGGAAGGCTTCGTCACATGGCTACCTACACGATTCCTCGGCCGACCTCTGGAGACGTCGTCGAGTTGATCCTGACCGACCATCGACTGTTCGAGTCGTTGATGCGCGACATGCGGGACGTGAACGCTGACCGTGCGGGTGCCCGCGAGGCCTTCGCGCACGTGCTCATTGCTCACGGCGAGGCCGAAGAAGAGAAGGTCTACACGCGCTTGCAAACGCAGAACGCCATCGACGCAGAAGAGGCGGAGCACGGCGAACACGAGCACGCCGAGATCAATCAAGCGCTGCTCGTGCTGCTGCAGTGCGTCGGGACTGACACGCAGAAATTTGACGACGCAGTCGAGGAAATGAACGAGGTGCTGCAGCACCATCTCAACGAAGAGGAGCAAACGATCCTCAACCCGGCGCGCACCTCGACGACCGAGGCCGTGCGTCACGAGCTGGGCATGGCCTTCATCGAGTCCCGCAGCGCGCACTTGGATGCCGGCTCTGGGTCGCTGAAGAACGTGGCGGCGATCGTGAAGAAGGCAGAGCGTGAGGGCAAGCTCGAAGGCTGAGCAGCCAGCACGCTTGGGTAGATTGAGGCGGTGAGCAGACGCTGCGTATGCCCAGGCTCGTTCGACCCGGTGACCAACGGCCACCTCGATGTCATCGCGCGCGCCAGCGAGCTCTTCGACGAAGTGCTAGTTGCAGTGATGCACAACCCCGCCAAATCCGGCGTCTTTGACGTCGAACAACGGATGGCCCTGATCCACGAGTCGCTGCCACAGTTCGTAGCCGATCCCGAGCGCGTGCGCGTTGCGGCCTTTGCGGACCGCTTGTTGGTCGATGTCTGTCGTGACGAGCATGTGCAAACCATCGTGAAGGGGCTGCGCGGTCCCGGCGACTATTCGTATGAAGTCCCGATGGCGCGGATGAACCGGCACCTGGCTGCGGTAGAGACGGTGTTTATCGCGGGGGATGCCCGCCTCGAGCACGTGTCTAGCTCGCTGGTGCGCGAGGTGGCGGCTCACGGCGCTGACGTGACCGGACTCGTGCCTCCCGCAGTGCGCGATGCGCTGGTGCAGCGTTGGCCGAGCACGCAGACCCGTGGCCGGCCCGCGTCGTGACCGGGTCGCAAATTGGTCTGCGGAGCAGCCTGGAGTAGCCTGACCCGTCGGCCTGTTCTTGGTGGAGGGCCACCCGGCATGATTTAAGTACGCACCCACACAGACGTTGATCGAGGCACACACTCATGGCACATCGCGAGGAAGACGGGCTTTGGGTATTCAATACCCGCGAGTTGGTCCGCCGACCGGGCACCATGCGGACCGTGAATCGTTCGATAGAGATGGTCGCGGCAATGGGCACAGAGGTCATAGCGATCGCCCCCGGAACTGTGGTGGATGTCGAGGTACGGATGGAATCGGTTGTTGAGGGCGTGCTCGCCACTGCGCAGGTCAGCGCCACTGCGACCGGGTTGTGCGTGCGGTGCCTGGACGAAGTCAGCTCAGATGTTGACGTCAACGTTCAAGAGCTGTTCGCATAC
>JBBSVB010000062.1:0-10476 GCA_038233875.1 Actinomycetales bacterium
CTCCAGCCCGCACCGGGTAGGCCTGGGGGCCCTGGGCGGGCAGGAGGCCCCGGGCCCGGGGGCGTCGGCCTACGCGCCGGCACCCCCCCTTGGCGCCTCGCCCGGTGTCGGTGACCTCCTCGTAGAGCAGCGGGGCATCGCCTTGGGTCAGCGACCACGATCGGCGCACGATCCGAGAGTTGTAGCTCGACATGACGAACGGCCCGTGCCAGCGGCCGGTGCTCTTGTCTTTGCCGATCGGCCCCGAACCCTTGCCGTATGCCGTCCGCTCAGCAGCCAGCGCGTCCGGGTTGGCGACGATGGGCCGGGTGCTGGGGTCTTCGCGCATGGCCATGACCTGCTGGCGCATCGAGTCGATGGTGCCGCCGCTGAAGCCGCCCTTGGCGCGGCGCACGTGCAGGGTGACGTCGACCAACCGGCCGTTGTCGTCGGCCTTCGCGGCTTGAGCAGCGAGCATCACGCCGAGGTCGGAGGGGATGGAGTCGAAACCGCAGGAGTTCACGATGCGCGCGCCGCTGGCCTGGGCCACGTCGTGCAGCTTCTCGATCGTGTCGTGGACGAAAAGGACTTCACCAGTCAGGTCGGCATAGTGGGTGCCCGCGTGGGCGCAGGCCGCGATGAGCTGCTTGCCGTATGCCGCGTAGGGGCCCACGGTCGTAGCGACCACCGTGGTCTTGGCGGCGAGATCGTCGGCCTGGGCCTGGTCGGTGACGTCGACGGTGAGGAGCGGCCAGTGGTGCGCGGCCTTGGGCAGGTCCTTCTGGATGGCCTTGAGCTTGTCGATGTTGCGGCCGGCGAGCGCGATGCGCGCCTCTGGGGACGCCGAGCGGGCCAGATGTGCAGCGGTCAGGCGTCCGACGAAGCCGGTTGCCCCGACGAGGACGAGGTCGAAATCACGATCTGTTGGCATAAGGGACATCTTCCCTGCCGAGAACTGTGCGTCAACTGCACTGGCACACAGGTTTGCACGCTTGGGCGTGTGGCAATAGTCACGCCAGGGCCCCAATATCGTGTCGCATGCTCGATCGGTCGAGCGCCCTTGGCAGACCGTCCCTTCCAAGCGTTCGCACGCCCAATGGCAGGCCGTCCCTTCCAAGCGTTCGCCGAGATTGACGCTCGGGCGTGAATTCGGGCGCACGCATGGCGGGCACTGGCGCTGCGGCATTCTGCGAGCGCTGCGGCATACTGCGCACACAGATCAACGAGCTTGGAGGACCGACATGGGTCGCGTCACTGTGCGGCAGCGCACGCTGCGGTTGTCCGTTGACGCCACGACCGGTGAAGTCAGCAGCGTCACGCGCCCCGACACCGTGGTCGTTGAAGAGCCGCTCGAGCTGCGCATCGGCTCCAAACCACTGACGGTCACGATGCGCACGCCGGGTCACGACATCGAGTGGCTGCACGGGTTCTTGCACGCCGAGGGCATCATCGCGACCAAAGACGACGTGCTGACCGCTCGGTATTGCGCAGGCGCCGTAATGGATGACGGAACTGGAACCGAAGTCAACACCTACAACATCATTGAAGTCCAGCTGGCATCCGGGGTGGCCGACCCGTTCGAGTCTGGTCTCGCCCGGTCGTTCGCGACGTCGAGTGCCTGCGGCGTATGCGGCAAGGCCAGCATTGAAGCGCTCGCCGTGCGTGCGGCATACGATCTGAGCGGTGACTCGGTGGCGGTCAGCACGCAAACGTTGCTGGCTCTGCCCGACCTCCTTCGCGAGGACCAACCGACCTTCGAGCGCACCGGTGGGCTGCATGCCGCAGGGTTATTCACTGCTCAGGGCGAAATGTTGGTGGTTCGTGAAGACGTCGGGCGGCACAACGCGGTCGACAAAGTGGTCGGCTGGGCGATGCAACAGGGCCTGCTGCCGCTGCGCGGTCACGTGCTTCAAGTCAGCGGCCGGGTGTCGTTCGAGCTTACACAAAAGGCCTATCTCGCAGGCATTCCGATCCTCTCTGCGGTATCGGCCCCGAGCTCGCTGGCCATCGAGACCGCCCACGAGGCAGGTATGACGATCGCCGGGTTCGTGCGCGGCACCTCACTGAATGTCTACACCCATCAACACCGGGTGACCTAGCCTGAGAGCGCAACGAAAGAAAGTCGTCATACGAAGGGCTTGCGCCAACCGCATACCATGAAGTGACGATGTCTGATCTACCTTTCCCCACTGCTGGCCCGCTCATTGATCGATTCGACCGGGTGCACCGCGACCTGCGCATCTCGCTGACCGACCGGTGCTCGCTGCGCTGCACCTATTGCATGCCCTCACAAGGGGTGCCGTGGCTGGCCAAGACCACCATGCTGACCACCGAGGAGTTGCTGCGATTGTCGGCGGTGGCCGTTTCGCTGGGCATCACCGAGGTCCGGCTGACCGGCGGCGAACCGCTGCTGCGCCGCGACCTCGTCGACGTAGTCGCCGGGATGGCTGCGATGACCGGCGTCGAGGGACCGCTCGACGTGTCGATGACGACCAACGCTCTCGGGCTCGACAAGGCCGCGCAGGCGTTGAAGGACGCGGGTCTGGCTCGAGTCAACATCAGCCTCGACACGCTGCAGACCGAGACGTTCAAGCAGATGGCCCGCCGGGACCGCCTTGACGACACCCTGGTCGGCATTCGCGCGGCTGCCGACGCTGGGCTGTCGCCGATCAAACTGAACACGGTGCTGCTGCGCGGGGTCAACGACCACGAGGCCCCTGACCTGCTGGCCTTTGCCCTGGAGCACGGCTACGAGTTGCGGTTTATCGAGCAGATGCCGCTGGATGCTGGGCACACCTGGCACCGCGAGTCGATGGTCACCGGTGAAGAGATTCACGCACGGCTGCGGGCGGTCTACGACCTGACGCCGGTGCCTGCTCGGGGAAGCGCTCCGGCTGAGCGGTTCTACGTTGATGGTGGCCCGGCCACCGTCGGGGTGATTGCCTCGGTGACCTCACCGTTCTGCGGCGCCTGCGACCGGGTGCGGCTCACGGCTGACGGGCAACTGCGGAACTGTCTCTTTGCAGCCAGCGAGACCGATTTGCGGACGCCACTTCGTGAGGGCGCGACCGATGAGGAGTTGGCGCAGATGTTCCGGGACAGCATCGGTGTGAAACTGCCCGGTCACGGCATCAACGACCCTGGCTTCCTGCAGCCCGGCCGCCCGATGAGCGCCATCGGCGGCTAGGCGGCCACTTGACATAGAGCGGCTGTGCCCTACCTGTGTGGAGCGGCTGTGCCCTACTGGTGATGTCTAGTTCGTCCACCAACCGGCCCGTCGATATGGCCTGGACATCGTCGCGAAGCTCTCGGGGTAGGCCACCATGAGGTAAGGCATCGCGTCGATCTGATGTGGGCCGGTCAGACCTCAGAGGGGCCCAGGGGGTTGGCGCAGGGCACGACGGGCTGCGTTAAGCCGGGTGGGCCATGATGCAGCTTCCCAAGATTCTGAGGGTGGTGGCTGTTTCTTCTGTGGTCGTCATGACCGCTGACATGGGAAATGAGCCGGGGAGGGTCTTTTTCCTGTACTCCACCAACTCTGACAGCGAGTTCCTCGTTTCCTCGATCCCAGCTCTCTCATCGGCGGGGTTGGCAACTGACAGCGTCCAGGTCTCGATGTTTGCTTTGTAATGTTCGTGAAGGAAGGCTGGCATCGGGTAGTCAGGGTTGATGGCCCAAGCCATCTCCTGGTGTAGGCGGGCGTAGACCCCAGGCAGCCCGGGGAAATTCGCGTCGGGGATGCAGGTGCCGGCAGCCAGCTCGGAGTCGCTGATCTGCCTTTCACAGTGGTCCGCTGCTTGCCATGGAAGAGGCCACGTAAAACGGACGGTGCGCATGGCGCAAGAAACATCTTGCGGTGAGCCACTCCCGGCTTCAGGAGCCGGCGAGCTACGCCAGTTGGTGGGTTGCGCAGGGCCCCGGTGTTCCAACTCGTTGTCGTGTCCAGTGCGGGTCATGTTTCGGTACTTCTCTTTCTTTTCGGGCCCGGTTGTTTCGGCGTACTGGGTGCTGGGTGTCGGTGCGAACGGAGGGGTAGGGGTCAGGCGGACACGAGTGATCGGGTCGTCTGCGGTGCGTTCTTTAGGCGGAAACCGACACCGCGGACGGTGGTGATGTGATGTGGGTTGATGGCGTCATCACCCAGTTTGCGGCGCAGCGTCACAACGTGCATATCTAGGCTCTTCGTCTTTCGCCCGTCTCCCCATAGCTCGGCGATCAATGCCTCCCTGGGAACGACCTTCTCCTCTTCACGCAGAAGCATCGCGAGCAGGTCGAATTCTTTGGCTGTGAGCGCGAGTTCCTGGCCGTTGAGGAACGCGCGTCGGGCCGAGGCGTCTATGACGATGGGCCGGTCGCTGGCCGTCTGGGGGTCACCGGCCGTCTGGGATTCGTCGTCGCGGCGCAGCAGGACCCGCACTCGGGCTAAGAGTTCAGCGACGCGGAACGGTTTGATCACGTAGTCGTCAGCGCCTGCGTCCAAGGTCACCACCATGTCGGCCTCGCCGGCCCTAGTGGCCAGTATCAAGATGGGTGCTCTGACACCGGCGGCACGCATCTTTTGACACAACTCTGCCCCGTCCAGATCGGCCCGCTTCAAGTCCAGGATGACCAAGTCATGTAACCCACGCGCCGCTTGAGTCATCCCGGCCCCAAAGTATGCCTCGGTGTCTACCCTGTGCCTTTCACCGCGTAACACCTGAACAACCGGCGCCGACTGCGACGATTCGTCCGCGACAAACAAAACCGACCTAGCGTGTTCCATGACGTGCCCTTTCGTGAGTGACTGATCTGCTCGACATCATTTCTGAGATCAATCTCTATGCAGGAGTGATGGGTTCGCTCATGTGTTGCTCCCTTGTCTTAGGTAACCCGATGAACATCCTTCACTTACGACGTCCCTTTTGAGTCCTACTAGCCCTGAGGCAGGCGATTCAAACCAAGCCCCGAAAAGATGGCTACAGCCACATTTTCGTTGTGCCAGTTGCCAATTCAGCATTCCGAAAAGTGTTTATGCTTACGCGATAAATTGTGTCACATTTTTAAGCCGTGCGCAGACGTCCAGCGAGGCCCAGTGACGGCGAGAATCGTGATCAACTGATGTAACGACTCTCGCCCGTCGCCACCGCCGCGCGGCACACGAGATAGTGCTCGTTGCTGTCTACAGCCGCTGTGACCTGCGGCAGAATCGTCGGCGAACGGGCTAGCGCTGTGTCCACACGAACGGCCCGGGCTCTACCGGTCGGACACCATGATGCGCAGCACGGCCAGGCAGAATCCTTGACTGCACAACCCTCAGTAACGACATAGAAGGAACCGTTTGGTTCAGCGAGTACAGATCTTCGATGTCAACGGCAGTGAAGCAACCTAGACGATCAAGATTAGTGTTGACGGGTGCTCTTACGAGATCGACCTGTCCGAAGAAAACGCTGAGCGCATGGGCTCGGTGATGGCTGAATGGGTTAAAGCGGCACGTCGCACTCGTAAACTTGAGCCGTAACTGGTAAGTCCCGTGCTTCTAACGGCCAACCGTCAGAATCACCAAAGGATCTCGTGAAAATCCGTCAATGAGCCCGCGCAAACGAACACCATGTCAGCATTCGCAGCCGCGTCCCTTAAAGAGGCCGAGACAACTACACCGCCCGATAGTCCCCTGGCACCACCATGAAGCCACCACGGAAGTGGATCCTTTCTCCGCGAAAACCGCTGGTAGAGAACGAACATTCGTAGTACGGGTTAAGAACGAGGAGCGTTAACCGTGCGCCCGCAACGATCTGCCCCACCACACACCGCCGACATGTAAACAACCTGCTGGCCAGCCAGACGGCCCGAACGCCGCGCACATATCGCGCGTCCAAGGGCAAAATCAGGAGCACGGTCACGTCGAGGTGCTTAGCGCTCAGCGACCGCTGACGTCGAGGCTTCGTCGGGGCGGCAGTCGTCGAGCTTGGCGGGGATGAGCAGCCAGGAGCTCAGGCCGCCGACGACCAGCAGGGCCGCGCAGGCGATCAGGGCCCGCTCGAACCCAGTGTCGAAGACCGCCGGGACGGCATAGTCATTACCGCTGAGGCCCACCAACACCGGCAGCGCCGCCACCGAGAGCAAAGATCCGGTGCGCGAGATGGCGTTGTTCACCCCACTGGCGACCCCGGCGTGGCGGTCCTCGGTGGCGGCCAAAACAGTGGCAGTCAGCGGCGCGACCATGAGCGCAAGGCCCAGTCCAAAGACCGTCAATCCGGGCAGCACATCGACCCAATAGTGCGTCTGTGGGCCGACGTTGAGCAGCCACAACGTGCCGGCCGCCATCACTAAAGGGCCGACCGACATGGGTATACGCGGCCCAATCCGGACTGCGAGCCGCCCACCTCGAGCGGCCAGGGCGAGCATGCAGATGGTGATTGGCAAGGTTGCCAGGCCAGCCTGCAGCGCGGTGTAGCTGGCCACTGTCTGCAACTGCAAGACCAGGAAGAAGAGGATGGCGCCAAGCGCTGCATACACCAGCAGGGTCATGAAGTTGGCGGCGCTGAAGGTGCGATTGGAAAACATCGAGAGCGGCACAAGGGGGTGCCTGGAGCGGCGTTGCACCCACACGAACGCGGTGCCGGCAATGGCGCCTAAGCCAAGAGCGACCGGCCCGAGCCCGCCGGCCCACTCGATCAGCGCATAGGTCACCCCGGCGAGCGCAACGACGGCGAGCACGCTGCCACTGACGTCAAACCCGCGGGCCGAGTGCGGATCACGCGATTCAGGCACCGAGCGTTGGGCGATCACCACCGCGAGCACGGCCACCGGCACGTTGATCAAGAAGATCCACCGCCACGAAGCGAAGTCGATGAGCAGCCCACCGATCAGCGGCCCCATAGCGGTGGCGATTCCAGCGAGGCCGACCCAGGCGCCGATGGCGGCGCTGCGGTCGGACGGAGCGAAAGCCCCCTGGATCATCGCCAAACTGCCCGGCACCAATAGTGCACCGCCTGCGCCCTGCAGGATCCGGGCGAAGATCAACAGCTCCGAGGTGGGTGCCAGGCCGCACGCGAGAGAGGCCCCGGCAAACGAGATGGTGCCGATGACGAAGACTCGGCGGCGGCCAAAGCGATCCCCGAGGGCGCCACCCAGCAAGATGAGAGAAGCCAGCGAGAGGAAATACCCGTTGGTGATCCACTGCAGTTGAGCCAACGAGGCACCTAACTGCTCGCCGATCGTGCGCAGGGCGACGTTGACGACGGTGCCATCGAGCATCGTCATGCCGGTGCCCAGGGTGGCCGCTGCGATGACGGCCCGGCCTCCGCTGCTGTGGTAGGCGACGTAGTCAGCCTGGGCCGTCACGCCTATCCGCCGGCGAAAGGCGGCAGCACGTCGAGCACGTCGGTCGCCGCCAGCGGCGTGTCGTGATCGGAGACGTATCGACCGTCGAGCAGCAACGAACTGTGCCCAACGACGTGGCTCATCTTTGCCCCGTGGGCGGCGCAGGTCGCGGCCAGCACGGCGGCGACATCATCGCCGGCGATGACCTCTTGGTTGGTGCCAGCAGCCTCGGCGGCTGCGGCAAAGTAACGCAGTGTCGGCATCAGGGTCCTCCTCGATGTTGCCTCGACCCGCATCATCTCATCGCTCTGGACGGCAAAGACTCACTGATAGGCGGACTGAGTGGACCCAGTAGGCCGTCGTGCGCTGCACTGTCAGGCGTCCGCGCCTTGCAACGCAGCACAAGACGGAAAGTGCAGCGCACTAGCGACGTGTCATGGGGTTTGGTCACATGTCGTGCGGCACCACGCACGACATGTGACCCTGGGACGCCGCACGTCGCACCTACCTATTGACTATCGATAGATATCGGGCGAGACTCGATAGATGAATCGCCACGTCGTGATTGACCTCTTGCGCTTCCTCTTCGTGGTCTTCTTCACCCTCATTGCGTTGCTGCAACTGGCCTTCTTGCCGTGGCTCTCCGGGGTGATGGCAGATGACCTCCCAGCGGAGGCTTACGTGCGCTGGCCTACCTTGTTTTTCGCGAGTGCCGGGCTCGCCTGCGTCCAGGTTGTCATCGTCTGCACCATCGCGCTGCTCGGACTGACTCGAGACGATGACGTCTTTGGATCTCACGCCCTGCGCTGGGTTGACGGCATCATCGCCGCGTTCCTCGCTGGTGGCGGGGTTTGCCTGGCCACCGCGTCTCACAATGCAGCAACGGTGAGCGGCCCACCGTTCTGGATTCTCCTCCTCTACATGGGAGCTATCGGCGGGGTGGGCTTGGCGCTTTTGATGTTGGTGATGCGTCGGCTGCTCATCCAAGCCTCGACCCTGCGCAGCGAATTGGACGTGGTCATCTGATGCCAATCGTCATACGGATCGACGTGGAGTTGGCCAAGCGCAAGATGTCGGTCTACGAGTTCGCTGACAAGGTCGGCATCACGGCCGCTAACGTTGCGGTTCTCAAAAACGGACGCGCCAAGGCGATCAGATTCAGCACCCTCGAGGCGATGTGTGAGGTGCTCGAGTGCCAGCCCGGCGACCTTTTGGAGTGGGAGGCTAGCGACTCGCGGCTGCGGAGGTTGAGCAAGGAATCTTCAGACGCTGATGATGTCCCGGAGCAGTAGCCGAGTGGTGACCTGTCGTGGCTGCACGTTAGCGGCGGGACTCTTCGCGCAACGGCAGCAGGGCAGCCGGGACACCCTGGGGACCAACCGTCGGCCAGGTACAGTCGAAACCGCCTCAGTAGCCGAACAGCGGACCAAAGCGCTTGTTCGTCACGCGCACGTCAATCTCAAAGCGCCCGTTCGCCTCGTCATACCTCTCGTTCAGGGTTGCCGAGCCGGTGAAGGTCGACGGGAAACGGAACCCGACAGGCCCTTCGTAGAACCTCTGCTCGTGCGACCGGATCGTCAGGCCGCCCTCGTCGGTGACCTCCAGCGACAGGTCAGTGGCCAGGTGTTGGTGGCTTCCGAGGTAGTCGACGATCGTGTTGCGCTCAGCGTCGAGGACCCTCGTGGCGTCGAAGCGGGCGCGCTCTGGCCGCTTAGCGGGAACCTCGAAAGTCCGCACGAAGGTGATGGACTCGCGGCCCAGACGGTCGACATACGGATAGTTCTCGACGGTGAACGGGATGTCCTTGCCCTGCACGGGGATCAAGATGTGCCGCCACGCCCCTAGGTGCAGGAAGGGCAGCGTCCACGCCGGCCCGCGCCACACCTTCGCTCATCACGCCGCGCCCGATGCACGCCACACCCTGCTCACTCGAGAGCCCGAAACGTCGTTGCAGTTGCGGATGCAGCCGCTCGAAGTCGGCTCCGAGGGCTTGCGCAAAGATCCCAGTCATCACCGTTTCACCTGATTCATGGTGGTCGGTTCGGTTTCACCCAGTCGGTCCGGCGAGTGCCGCAAGCATCGTCCAGCCGAGGGTATGCCGTCTCGCCCGCAAGCCAGACCCGCAAGCCCCAGCAGGGCTTGAGTCCGGCTGACCTCCGGAGTTTGGCCGGTCTCCAACCACAGTCGCAGCCGGTCGAAAGGCCACGCGGTGGCCCACCCCATGGCCGGGCGGACGGCATACCGGTCAACGAGTTCCCCGACGAGACCCCAGCGCGGCGTGTAGTCATAGCCGGTCAGGAACCGGATGCCGTCGTCGGTGGGCACGTATCGCCAGTAGCCGCGACCTTCAAGGATCGGTGACAAGGGGCTGTCGGACCCAAAGCCTAGGGCCCACGTTCGGCTGCCGTCGCGGGCCGATCGCTCACCCAACGTGACCCCCACTCCGGCGACGGCCAGACCGGGGAGCAACCGGACGGCATACCGAAAATGTTGTGGCGCCAAGGGATCGGAGCGCGGGAGGTATTCGATCTCGGTGAACCGCAGATCCCACCGCTGGTGCTGCTCCGGGTGTTGGGTGCGCCGCCACAGCTCGTCCATGTCGCAGTGCACCCGCGTCTCGACGTAAAGGGGGGTCCGGGTGGGCACACTGTCATCAAATCGCACCTGCCATGAGAGGGCCACCCTTTGTAGAGTCCTCGACATGAAAACACCGACCACCACCGGACCCGGTCGCTATCTGCTCGCGGCGTCGGGTCTCTGCCTAGCCCTCGTTGCCTGCAGCTCAGATCCGGACGTGACCCCCGCCCCTGCTGTCGAGGATGCACCCAGCGATGCGGCCCTCACCAGCGACGCCGCCCCCGATGACGCCGCAGCGACCGGTCAGTCGGGACCGGTCAAAGATGCGACCTGGATCGTGGGCGAACCCCCAGCCTCGTGGGAGCCGCTCGACGTCGGCCAAGGAGAGAAGCAATGGCAGGTCCGCGAGGAGTGCCTCATCACCATGGACCAACCGTCCGGTATCGACCCGGACAAGGTTCCCGCCGAGCAGGTGCTGGTGGACACCGAGACCAAAATCGAGCAAGTGCTGGGCTTTGAGCTGGAGCCCGGCCCCGTCACTACCCAGAGCTTCAGGGTACAGAGCAATGATGCAAGCATCACCAGCGCAGATGTGGTGACCCTCGATTACACCTCAAC
>JBBSVB010000063.1:0-10241 GCA_038233875.1 Actinomycetales bacterium
CCGGCCCAGCGCATCGGCCTATCAGCCACGGTGCGGCCTGTCGAGGAGGTGGGGCGCTATCTCGCTGGTGGTCGCCCGGTGACCACTGTGCAGCCACCGTCGGAGAAGTTGTGGGACCTCACCGTCAACGTCCCGGTCGCCGACATGACGGACCCCGGCTTTGTCGAGCACACAGTCGAGCCGGTCGCCCCCATCGCTGCGCCCACTATTGCGCTCCCCACGTCGGTCAACGATGCCGATGAGGACGTGGAGCACGAAGAAGCAGACGCGAACGATGAAGAAGCCGACGACTTCACCACTGGTGCGGGGCCGGTCTTGCCCGATCTCGCCGGCGGCGACGACTTTTGGAGCCCCCCGACGACCGATCCCACGGAGCGGGCCTCGATCTGGCCGCACGTAGAACGCGCCGTGGTCGACCTTGTAGCCGGCCAAACCTCAACCTTGGTGTTCGCCAACTCCCGCCGCCTTGCTGAGCGGCTGACGTCACGGCTCAACGAGATCTGGTCCGAGCGCAACGATGCGGAAAACTCTGAACCCGAGGATCTGGCGTCACCGGATCCACGGCCCCCTGCCCAGGTCATGGCCCAGTCCGGCACCTCTCACGGTGCCGCCCCCGTCCTCGCGCGTGCCCACCACGGGTCGGTCAGCAAGGAGCATCGCGCCGAGATCGAAGACGCACTCAAGTCGGGTCGCCTGCCCGCCGTGGTGGCGACGAGCTCGCTGGAGCTCGGAATCGACATGGGGGCGGTCGATTTGGTGGTCCAGATCGAGTCCCCACCGAGTGTGGCTAGCGGGTTGCAGCGGGTGGGTCGCGCCGGACACCAGGTAGGCGCGGTCTCGCACGGCGCGTTCTTCCCCAAGCACCGTGGCGACCTGGTGCAGACCGCGGTGGTGGTCGACCGCATGCGGGCGGGTCAGATCGAAGCCCTGCACGTGTTGCGTAATCCGCTTGACGTGCTGGCCCAGCAGATCGTGGCCATGGTGGCGATGGACGAGTGGGCCGTCAGTGATCTGTTCGACCTGATCCGGCGTAGTGCGTCGTACTCCGCGCTACCCCGGCCCCTTTTCGAGGCCACGCTCGACATGTTGGCCGGCAGATACCCCGGCGAGGACTTCGCCGATCTGCGACCCCGCGTGGTCTGGGACCGCGTCAACGACACCGTCACCGCCCGTCGTGGTGCTCAACTGCTGGCGGTCACCTCTGGCGGCACCATCCCCGACCGCGGGTTGTATGCCGTGATGCTGGCAGGCGGAGATGGCCCCGGTCGCCGAGTCGGTGAGCTCGACGAAGAGATGGTCTACGAGTCGCGTATCGGCGACGTTTTCACCCTTGGCACTACCTCGTGGCGGATCGAAGACATCACTCGCGATCAGGTGCTGGTCACCCCGGCGCCGGGGCAGATCGGGCGACTGCCGTTCTGGAAAGGCGACGCCATCGGGCGGCCCGCCGAGCTAGGAAAGGCCGTCGGTGCCTTCGTCCGAGAGATGTCGAACACCCCCCGGGCCAAGGCGGAAACGGTACTGGCCGAGCGTGGGCTCAACCGATACGCCGCGGCAAACCTTCTGGACTACCTCGGCGAGCAGCACGAAGAAGCCGGGCGCGTCCCCGACGACAAAACTCTCGTGGTCGAGCGCTTCCGTGACGAGATCGGTGACTGGCGCGTCGTGATCCACAGCCCGTTTGGCACGCCGGTGCACGCACCGTGGGCATTGTGCGTCTCCGCTCGCATGCGCGAGCGGTTCGGGGCCGACGTGCAGGCTATGGCGGCCGACGACGGCATAGTCCTGAGGCTTCCCGACCTCCTTGAAGACGATGATGGCGGATCGAAGTCCGGTTCTTTCGACGCCGACCTGATCGAAATGCTGACGCTGGACCCCGACGAGGTCCACGACATGGTCACCCGCGAGATCGGCGGCTCCGCGTTATTCGCGGCCCGGTTCCGTGAGTGCGCGGCCCGTGCTCTGCTGCTGCCACGTCGCTCCCCCGGCAAACGTCAGCCGTTGTGGCAGCAACGCCAGCGCTCGGCGCAGTTGCTTGAGGTCGCATCGCGTTACCCGACGTTCCCGATCGTGCTCGAAACGGTGCGCGAATGCATCCAAGACGTCTACGACGTAGACGCGTTACAGCAACTGATGCGCGACATCGACACCCGCAAGGTCTCCGTCGTTTCGATGACCACTCAGAGCGCGTCGCCGTTCGCTCGGTCGATGCTCATGGGCTACATCGCGCAGTTCTTGTATGAAGGCGACTCACCTCTGGCCGAGCGTCGAGCGGCCGCGTTGTCGCTAGACCCCGCCTTGCTGGCCGAGCTGCTGGGCCGCGGCGAGGGCGCTCAGCTGCGCGACCTGCTGGACCCGCAGGTGGTCACCGACACCCTGAATCAACTGCAGCGACTCACTCCCGACCGGGCCTGCCGCGACGCCAACGACGTCACCGACCTCCTGCGCACCCTAGGCCCTCTGAGCACCGCCGAAATCACTGAGCGCATCGTCGAAGATGCCCGCGAGCACGCACCTGCGTGGCTCCTTGAGCTGTCCGAACGGCGGCTCATCATCGCGGTGCGCGTCGCCGGGAATGAACGCTGGGCTGACGCTCAAGACGCCGCCCGACTGCGCGACGCCCTCGGGGTCGCGCTTCCGGTCGGGGTGCCCGCGATCTTCACCGAGCCGGTGGACGACCCGCTGGGTGATTTGGTGCGCCGATACGCCCGCACCCACACGACCTTCACCCTCAATGAGTTGGCGCAGCGACTAGGGCTGGGCCGGGCCATCGCGGGCGAGGCGGTGCGCCGCCTCGTGGACTCCGGCCGGATGGTCGAGGGCGCTTTGCGACCGGTCAGCCTGTCCCCCGATCCCGAAGCCTCCGCCGGGTCGGACGCCGTCGAGCTCTGCGACGCCGACGTGATGCGGATGCTGCGCCGCCGGTCCCTTGCGGCATTGCGTCAGGAAGTCGAGCCGGTCACTCAGGAGACCTATACACGCTTCTTAACCGGCTGGCAGTCGATCGGTGAGTTGCGCGGGGTCGACGGGGTGCACCGGGCGGTCGAGCAGTTGGCGGGGGCGCACGTGCCGGCCAGCGCGTTGGAGTCGCTGATCTTGCCTGCGCGGGGTCGCGACTACGTGCCGGGCATGCTCGATGAGCTGATGACGGCGGGCGAGGTGCTGTGGCAAGGACACGGTTCGCTGCCCGGAGGCGACGGTTGGGTATCCCTTCACCTCGGCGACACGGCACACCTGACCTTGGCTCCAGGAGACATTGCTACTAGGCAATCGGCCACCGACACCGACACCCCAGACGGTGCATCAGAGAAGGATCACGCCCAGCGGGTGCTGTCGGTGCTCGAGCACGGTGGCGCCTACTTCTTTCGGGCGCTAGCCGACTCCCTGGGCGGCGACCCGCCCATTGACGACGCCACGCTTCTTGCCACGATGTGGGAGTTGGTCTGGGGCGGGCGGCTCACCGGCGACACGCTCAGCCCGGTGCGGATGATGCTCTCCGGCGGCAAGGGTGCACACAAGTCGAGGCGCAATACCCCTCGTTCAGGCCGGACGACCCGATGGTCACGACCCTCGGCGGGCCTCGGCGGAGCCGGGATGGGGGGCACAGGCGAACTCGGTGCTCCTACGCCTCAACGCCCCCGTATGCCGACTCGCACCGGACCCGCCACGGCCGCCGGGCGATGGTCGCTGCTGCCGGATGTGGTCACCGATCCGACCGTTCGGGCGCTCGCGACGGCTGAGCAACTGCTGGATCGCTACGGCGTGCTGACCAGGGGCAGCGTGGTCGCCGAGGGCATCGTCGGCGGGTATGCGGGCGTCTACCGGATCCTTGCCGGTGCCGAAGAAGCCGGAAGGGTCCGGCGCGGGTACTTCGTCGAGCACCTCGGGGCCGCGCAATTTGGCACCACCGGGGCGGTTGACCGGATGCGGGCCCTGTCCGAAAGCGCTGCCCCGTCGGCTGCATCCAGCAACCCCCCGTCCAGAGCCAACGCCGATCACGGACGGGCCATCGTGCTTGCCGCCACGGACCCGGCCAATCCGTTCGGAGCTTCTGTCCCCTGGCCCAATCGCATCACCGGCAGCACGGTCATCAGCCCCGTCAACACTGGCGCGCCCAACGCGAGCACCGACAACGGCATGAACAAGATCAATGACGACCCGGACTCACTCAGCGGGCAGCACCGCCCGGGACGTAAGGCTGGCGCGTTGGTCGCCCTGGTCGATGGCCACCTCGGGCTCTATCTGGAGCGCGGCGGCCGGACGGGGCTGACCTACACCGACAACCCCGAGCAACTCGCGGCGATCGCCCGGGGGCTGAGCGACCAAGTCACCCACCGCAGCGTGACCTCCCTGATCGTCAAGAAGATCGACGGCGGCCCGGCCCTGTCCAGCACTCACCCGTTCGCCAAGGCCCTGACCGAGGCGGGCTTCCACACCGCGCCGCAGGGCTTGCGGATGCGGCGCTGAAGCGGTGCCTGAGGGTGACGCCGTCTGGCGAACAGCGCGGCGACTGCATACAGCGCTCGCGGGGCAGGTCGTGGTGCGCAGCGATTTGAGGGTCCCCAGCTTGGCCACCGTGGATCTGGCCGGTCGCCGGACCATTGAGGTTGTGCCGCGCGGCAAACACATCCTGCATAGGCTCGAAGGCGACGTGACGTTGCACAGCCACCTCCGGATGGACGGCCGCTGGCGGACCATGCGGGCGGGTGCGGCGACGGCCGGCAGAACCAACGACGATCACACCGTGCGCGCCGTGCTCATCACTCGCCTGCGCGCCGCCGTCGGCACCAAACTCGGCATGCTCGACATGGTGCGCACCAGCAACGAGGCCAGCATCGTCGGTCACCTTGGGCCTGACCTGCTCGACCCCGCTTTCGATGAGCACCTGGCCCTGAGCAACCTTGGATCGATGCCAGATCGACCTATCGCGGAGGCCCTGCTGGACCAACGCAATCTCGCCGGAATCGGCACGATCTTCGCCTCTGAGCCGCTTTTCCTGCACGGCTTAAGTCCGTGGAGCACGGTGGCCGAGGTCGGGCAGACGCAGATAGCCGAGATCGTGCGCACCACACGGCGGCTCCTCGTGGTGAGTTGCCGTCTGGGCCGCACCACCATCACTGGCCGCTCGGACACGGTTGATGACGCGTGGGTGCACGGACGCATGGGGTTGCCCTGCAAAAAATGCGGCACCACGATCCGGTTGGCGCCGATCGGGCAGCAGCCGCAAGAGAGGGTGATGTTCTACTGCCCGACCTGTCAGGGCGGTATGTCGCCCCGAGACACTGGGGCCGCGCAGGCTCCGCTGGGTCACGGCCGTCGCGAGGCCTACTAGGACGACTCCCTGGCGAAGGTCAGGCTTTCCCGAATGATCGACACCATCCCGACGACTTCGTCAGCAACGCGGGGTCCGTAGATCATGAATTCGGTGCCGTGATCGGCGTACTGCTGCGGCTCTGCACAATCGAGGCGATCACGGAAAACACGGCTCCGCAGGAGACAGGCGAGACGGCACTGTGGCCTTCTTCCAGGCCAGGCAGGGCAAACACCGCGGCTGCCAGTTCGCCCCAGAGCGCAGCGCTTGACCGATCGGAGATGTTGCGGTGCAGGCCTTCACCACAGGTGCGAGGGCGTTAACCCAGATGAGCCTCGATCCACATGAGTCTCATCTGACGTCCTCAGGGAGGGAATTGTGGTGCGCGAAGGAGCCGTGTGTGCGGTGGGCTTAGGCAGCAGAGTGCACGGCGCTAGCGGATCGCAGCATGCCCGCTTTGGTGAGCGCATCACGGTGAATGGGCTTGGCCAAACCGTCGGCCATAAGCACACCCACCTGGTGCTCGGTCGCTTCTGCCAAGCTCACCCGGTGCGACACGTTGCTCAGCATCTGCCCCATCGGCAAGTCCAGCGCTTTGCAGATCGACGCCAACAACTCCGACGATGCTTCCTTCTCGCCGCGCTCGACCTCGGAAAGGTACCCGAGGGAGACCGCCGCGCTGGCCGACACTTCACGCAGAGTCCGGCCCTGGACTTGGCGCTGCTCACGCAGCACGTCGCCTAATTCGCGTCGTAGAAGCACCATGGTCATCCCTCCCTTTGCTGGTCTGCGTCGTGATCGTTCGTCATGTCTGGACATTCGTTGCGCGGATACACTTCGGATGTTGCCACCCGCAATGATGGGATCTAGCGTACCCCGCCAGCCTATGAAGGCGCAGCCGGAGGGGTGGTTTGTAGCGCAGCCAAGAGTAGTGACAGACCCTGTGTGGTTGCCTCGCTGCGAATCTGCGCACGGGTGCCACGTGTGGTCAACGCCCGGTGGCAGCAAACTTCTTCCCCATTCACACCCGGAACCACCACGGCGAGATGCACCGTGCCCGGCGCGTGCCCCTCGCTGGGATCGGGGCCAGCAACTCCAGTGGTCGCGACGCTCACATCCACCCCGAGCACCCGCCGGGCCCCCGTGGCCATCGCTTCGGCGCACGCTTGCGAAACCGCCCCATCCTGGGCTAGCACTTCTGCCGAGACCCCCAGCACGCTTTCCTTCAGATCGACGGCGTAGGCGACGACCCCACCACGGACCACATCGCTGGCCCCCGGGACCGAAATCAGCCCTGCCACCACCGATCCCCCGGTCAGCGACTCCGCCACACCGAGGGTCAAGCCGCGGGCGCGGCATTCGTCGATGACTGCGCGCGCCAGCTCGTCGCTAGACTCAGGCAGCGACATCCGAGCCTCGCCACACCCGCCAGGCCTTCATGCTGTAGTCCACGCCGGTCACTACGGTCACAAGCAGCGCGGCATACATCACCGCTAGGCCGGCTGCGTTCAAGAAGCCCGCCAGCGGAAGGATCAACAAGACGAGGCCGATCGACTGCAGCAACGTCTTCAGTTTGCCGCCACGGCTTGCCGGGATGACGCCGCGACGAATGACCACAAAGCGCAGCACGGTGACGCCGATTTCGCGCACCATGATCACCACGGTCACCCACCAGGCCAGCTCACCGATCAGCGACAGACAAATGAGCGCCGCGCCGATGAGGGCCTTGTCTGCGATGGGATCGGCAATCTTACCGAAGTTGGTAACCAGACCCTGTTTGCGGGCGAGGTCGCCGTCGAGCCAGTCGGTGAACATAGCAACGCCGAAGATGAATGTCGCCCAGAGCCGCATGCCCGTGGAGGCACCGTCGTCAACCAGCAGCACCGCAATAAACAGCGGCACCAGCACAATGCGCAGCATCGTCAGCGCATTCGGAATGTTCCACGCGCTGACGGCCGCTGCCGGTGGGCTAGTCATGCGTGCTCCCTCACCCCACCACGCGAGCCATGAGATCGACCCCCGTGGTCGCAGTGACCTCGGCAATTAAGATGTCACCTATCTCCGCAGCTCCGGCGCCAACCAGTGTGGTGCTGCCGTCGACATCCGGGCCTTGTTGCTCCGCTCGACCGATGACGTCCGCAGTGTCGGGATCGATCTCTTCAACCATCACCTTGACCCGGGTGCCGATGCGCTCGGCGGCGCGCTGGGACGTCAGCTCTTCGATGAGCGCCCCTACCCGATCAACGCGCTCAGCGATAGCCTCGGGATCAATCTTGTCGGCATACGTCTCGGCTTCGGTGCCGTCTTCGTCGGAGTAGCCGAAGATGCCGACGACGTCTAGGCGCGCCGCTTCGAGGACGTCGGTGAGTTCCTGCACATCGTCCTCGGTCTCGCCGGGGAAGCCCACGATGACGTTGGTCCGGATTCCCGCCGCGGGCACCCGCGAGCGCACGCTGTCCAACAAGCCGAGGAACGACTCACGGTCCCCGAATCGGCGCATCCTGCGCAGCAACGGCCCCGATGCGTGCTGAAAGGAGATGTCGAAGTAGGGCATCACCTTCGGCGTGTTGGCCAAGACGTCGAGCAGGTCGGGGCGGATCTCGGCAGGCTGCAGATAACTGACACGCACCCGCTCGATCCCCGGCACTTCAGTGAGCTTGGGCAACAATTGTTCAAGCAAGCGCAGGTCGCCGAGATCCTTGCCGTAGGACGTGGTGTTTTCGCTGACCAGGAAGACCTCTTTGACACCCTGTTCAGCAAGCCATCGAGCCTCGGTCACGATCTCGTGCGGTCGGCGGGAGACGAACGACCCGCGGAACATCGGGATCGCACAGAAGGCGCATCGCCGGTCACACCCGGAGGCGATCTTCAGCGGAGCCCAGGGACGCCCGTCCAGGCGGGCCCGCATGACGCGAGGCCCCGAGGCGGGAGCGACGTCTTCGAGCGGAGCTTGCTGGTGGCCGGGCAAAGCCACCGAACCCGACGCCGTATGCCGAGCGGCGGGGGCCAGCGGCAGCAGCGTGCGTCGGTCGCGCGGCACGTGGGATGCGACTTTGACGCCATCGAGGATCGATTGCAGATGGCTCGACATGTCAGCATACGAATCGAAGCCGAGCACGGCATCAGCCTCAGGCAACTGCTCGGCCAGCGTGGCGCCATACCGTTCAGCGAGGCAGCCGACGGCCACGACTTTCTGTGTGCGGCCGCTCTCTTTGAGGTCCCCCGCCTCCAAAAGCGCGTCGATCGAGTCCTTCTTGGCCTGCTCAACGAACCCACAAGTGTTGACCACCGCGACATCTGCCTCGGATGCGTCGGCCACCAGCGTCCACCCCTGCGACTGCAGACGTCCGGCAAGTTCCTCGGAGTCGACCTCATTGCGGGTGCACCCCAAGGTGACAAGGGCGACACTGCGCTGAACGGTCATCCAGACACCCTACGTCTGCGGGACACAACTGAGGTGATCGCTACAGAGCCGGTCCTCCCGCTGGGCGAGCAATCTGCGACCGCCGCAACGCTCGGACTGGGCGCTCAAACATGCCAACAAGGCCCTTGTCATCTATCACCCAGGCGGCCGGTGACCTTGGCATGTTTAGGTGCCCCGAATCCTGCCGGCGTCCCCAACATCACCGGGTCGTTGGGCACCCGCGACCCCCCATACGCTCGATCAGTGAATCCGTTCGTCGATGAGAGGCCAACGACTCCCGGCTTCGTGGCGCTGGCGTGGGCAAATCTCGCCGTGGTCTTCGCGGTCGAGCTGGCCGGTCTGGCGGCCTTCGGCCTGTGGGGAGCACAGGCGGTGTCGCCGACCCTGGGTCGTTGGGTCCTGGCCATAGTGGTGCCCCTAGTCGCCGCCGTGGTCTGGGGCTTGTTTTGCGCTCCGCGTGCCGCTATCTCGCTGCCGAGGCGCGCCGTGGTGTCACTCAAGATCGTCATGTTGCTATAGCGGTTCTAGCGTTCTTAGGGTCTGGGCGTCCCTACGCCACCCTGATTTTCGCAGTTATCGCCAGCCTCTCGGCTTTGTTCGCTCGCATGTTGCCTGACGTAGCCGGCTAGCAGAGGGCACTCAAACAGGCACAACGGCGTTTCTCCTCTCAAACATGCGGGTCGCGTCGGCAGTCTGCATGTTTGGCTGTCCCAGGATGTCCCGCGATCAGCACACCGCACGGTTGAGGAAGTGCGGACGATCTAGCGGCGGAACTTGATGAGGGTGAGGCCCAGAAGGCGCGCGATCACGAGGGCAACGTAGTTCATGCCGGTGAGCATCTGCAGCATCACAATGGATCGAGCGAAGTTTGCGTCTTCCGTGGTGTTAGGGGCGATGTCGGATAACCCGGTGCCGGTCAATGTTGTGGTTGACAAGAACAACAACTCGAACCAAGACAGTTGCCGCTCAACGCCACCCACCGTGAACGAGTCACCGAGATAGACCTGGACCGCCCCGTAGGTGTAGGCATAGGCCCAGACCAGCACGGTGAAGGTTGCCCCGGTGGCCAATAACTCGTCACGGCTGACCCATGCGTCGGCGAACATGTAACGCAGAAGCGACACCGCAGTGTAGAAATAAAACACCGCGTGCGAAGCGTTCGACACGAACTCAAGCCACAGCACGTCCGCGTACACCGCCTCGGCGATGGCGAGCACGACCACGGGAGCGCCCAGGGAGTAAGCAATGATCCGCGCGGACGGCGTGCGGTTGACGGCCAAGACCGCAACCCCGAGCACCACAAGACCGAAGATCGAGATAACGACACGGCCAGTGCCGTCATCCTCGGTGAACGGGAACACCAAGATCCCCAGGATTTGCGCTCCCAGCAGGACACCTGAAGGGTATTCTTTTAGCGCATCCCAACCGCGCCGGACCCGACTGCGCCCGGCGGCGCCCGCATAGTCAAACATGGGTCGAGCGTAGTCACTGACGCTCGGTCAGAGA
>JBBSVB010000064.1:0-10167 GCA_038233875.1 Actinomycetales bacterium
AACCTGACCCAAGCAGCCCGCGAGGGCAAGCTCGACCCGGTTATCGGGCGCTCCAAAGAGATCGAGCGTGTCATGCAGGTGTTGTCGCGTCGGACCAAGAACAACCCGGTCCTGATCGGCGAGCCCGGTGTGGGTAAGACCGCAGTTGTCGAAGGCTTGGCCAGCGACATCATCCGCGGCGAGGTGCCCGAGACGCTCAAGGACAAGCAGCTCTACACCCTCGACCTCGGCGCGCTGGTTGCCGGTAGCCGCTACCGCGGTGACTTCGAGGAGCGCCTTAAGAAGGTCCTCAAAGAGATTCGCACGCGTGGGGACATCATCCTGTTCATCGACGAGATCCACACGCTCGTCGGGGCAGGTGCTGCCGAAGGCGCGATCGACGCGGCCAGCATCCTTAAGCCCATGTTGGCGCGAGGCGAGTTGCAGACTATTGGTGCCACGACGCTGGACGAATACCGTAAGCACATCGAGAAAGATGCGGCGTTGGAGCGTCGATTCCAGCCCATCCAGGTGGCCGAGCCGACCCTGGCTCATTCCATCGAGATCCTCAAAGGCTTGCGAGACCGCTACGAGGCCCACCACCGGGTTTCGATTACCGACGGGGCACTGGTCGCTGCGGCCACCATGGCCGACCGCTACATCAACGACCGCTTCCTACCCGACAAGGCCATCGACCTTATCGATGAAGCCGGGGCGCGACTTCGCATTCGCCGAATGACTGCACCGCCAGACTTGCGCGATTTCGACGAGAAGATCAGCCACGCCAAGCGCGAGAAGGAATCGGCCATCGACGGCCAAGATTTCGAGTTGGCGGCACGGCTGCGCGATGAGGAGCACAAGCTGACTCAAGCCCGTGCGTCTCGTGAGAAAGAGTGGAAGGCCGGAGACATGGACGTCGTGGCCGAGGTCGACGAAGAGCTCATCGCTGAGGTTCTTGCCGCGTCCACCGGTATTCCGGTGATGCGTTTGACCGAGGAAGAGTCTTCACGGTTGCTGCACATGGAAGACGAGTTGCACAAGCGCATCGTCGGCATGGAAGAAGCGATTAAGTCCATCTCGCAGGCCATCCGTCGCACCCGCGCCGGTCTGAAGGACCCGAAGCGCCCCGGAGGTTCGTTCATCTTCGCCGGCCCCACCGGTGTCGGTAAGACCGAGTTGGCCAAGGCCCTAGCCGAGTTCTTGTTCGGCGACGAAGACTCGTTGATCACCCTCGACATGTCCGAGTACTCCGAGAAGCACACGGTCTCGCGGATGTTCGGCTCGCCTCCCGGCTACGTCGGCTACGAAGAGGGTGGGCAACTCACCGAGAAGGTGCGGCGCAAGCCGTTCTCCGTGGTGCTCTTCGACGAGATCGAGAAGGCCCACCCCGACATCTTCAACTCGCTGTTGCAGATCTTGGAAGACGGCCGATTGACGGACTCGCAGGGACGTGCGGTGGACTTCAAGAACACCGTCATCATCATGACCACTAACCTCGGCACCCGCGACATCGCGAAAGGTATCTCGCTCGGCTTCGCAGCCGGCAACGACACCAGCAGCGGCTACGAGCGGATGAAGAACAAGGTCACCGACGAGCTCAAGCAGCACTTCCGCCCCGAGTTCCTCAACCGCGTTGACGACACCATCGTCTTCCCGCAGTTGACTGAGCCCGAGATCGTGCAGATCGTCGACATGATGGTCGTGAAGTTGGATGAGCGCCTCAAGGACAAGGACATGGGCATCGAGCTCACGCCGAAGGCCAAGGCGCTGCTCGCGAAGAAGGGCTACGACCCCGTGTTGGGTGCTCGACCGCTGCGTCGCGCCATCCAGCGTGAGATCGAAGACGCGCTGTCGGAGAAGATCCTGTTCAAGGAGCTAGAAGCCGGTCAGATCGTCTTGGTCGACACCGAGGGCGAAGGCAAGAGTGAAGCCTTCACCTTCACCGGGACGACGAAAGCCACGATGCCGGACACGGTGCCGGAGGAAGCCACCGCGCCCGAGTGACGCATGAGGTGAGGTGACTTACCTAGACCCAAATCCGTACCAGATCGTGCCTTCGAGTCTTTGACTCTGGGGCACGATCTGCGCGTGCGGTGGGTCTTGAGCCGCCTCGATGAGGCCTTCGGCGACTAGCGCGGCTAGGCAGCGTTCGCGTTGCTCGGTGTTGGTTGGCCAGACCTCCATGAACTCATCGTGAGAGAGCCACCGGTCGTGGTCACGCAGAGCCTGCAAGATGGTGCCGCGACACTGCCGATCGGTGCCGTGCCACGCCTGACCTTTGTGTGCCGGGCCGGTGTATGCCGGAGCGCCGGCCAGCAGCCACGCGCAGCGGTCGTTGATCGGGCACTGAGCGCACTGTGGAGAGCGGGCGGTGCACAGCAGGGCGCCGAGCTCCATCACTGCGACATTCCACTGCACGCTGGCGGCGACGTCGTCGGGCACAGACGCAGCGGCCAGGGTGGTCTCTGCTCGCGTGAGCGAAGGGGCACCCAGTGCCACTCCGGTGTAGGCGCGGGCTAAGACTCGGCGCACGTTGGTGTCCACCACGGTAGTGCGGGCCCCAAAGGCGAAGGCCGCCACCGCAGCGGCCGTGTAGGTGCCGACGCCCGGCAGGGCCAACAGATCTGCCTCGCCCTGGGGCACCCGGCCCTGGTGTCGATCCACGATGGCTACGGCGCAGGCATGCAGCCGTGCCGCTCGTCGGGGGTAGCCCAGGCGGTCCCAGGCCCGCACGGCCTCACCCGCAGGCTCGGCCGCTAGCGCCTGCGGAGTGGGCCACCGGGCCATCCATCGCCGCCACACCGGCTCGACGCGGGCGACCGGAGTCTGTTGCAACATAACTTCGGACACAAGCACGCTCCACGCGCTCGCGTCGTCGGCGCGCCAGGGAAGGTCTCGCTTGTGCTCGGCATACCAAGCCAGCACAGGTGCATGCAGGTCGATGGTCGGATCGGTCACACGTGGCGTTCCATAATGCTGCTCTCGGCCAGGCGCGACAGGCTCTCGCGGACTGCTTTGGCACGCCACTCACCGACACCGTCCACGTCGGTGAGGTCATCGACCCCGGCGGATAGAAGCGACTGAAGGCTGCCGAAGTGCTCGATCAGGCGCTCGGCGATGCTCGGTGGTAGGCGGGGGATGCGGGCCATCAGGCGCGCGCCGAGGGGGTAGATCGATGTGTCGAGGTTCTCAGTGGAACCCGGGAAGCCGAGGCAGCGCGCGACGGCGCCGAGGTTGACCAGGTCGGTCGCGCTCAGGGCATCAATGCTGCGCAGCACCTCGGCCTCGCTTCGCACGATCGGTGCTTGGTGTGCGTAGTCACGCACTAACAACTCACGGCTCAGACCAATCCCGCCGACGAGCTCACTCAACTGCAGCCCGATGAGTCGGCCGTCGACGCCCAACTCGACGCGGTATTGAGAGATCTCATGGCTGATCCGGTGGACCATCTCCAAGCGCTGCAGCATCGAGGCGGCATCGCGCACGGTGACGGTGTTTTCGATCTCCAGGGCCGAGAGGGTGCCCGCAATTTCGTCGAGGCGCGAGCGATAGCGCGTCAGCGTCTGCAGCGCTTGGTCTGCGCGGGACAGGATCTGGGTGGAGGAGTCGAGCACGTGACGCACGTTGCCAACGTAGACCGCGACCAACGACATTGAGGCGCTGACCGAGACGACAGGGCAGCCGGTTTGTTTGGCCGTGCGCTCGGCCGTGCGGTGGCGGGTGCCGCTCTCCTTGGTCTGCACGTTGGGGTCGGGCACCAACTGCACGGCGGCACGCACGATGCGGGTGCCGGCCCGATCGAGGATGATCCCTCCGTCCATTTTCGCTAGTTCACGGAGCCGGGTCGCTGAGAACTCGATGTCTAACTCGAAGCCGCCGGTGCACAACTCGAGAACCGACGCACTGTCGTCGAGCACGATGAGGGCCCCCGTGCGTCCCCGAAGGATGCGCTCCAGCCCGTCTCGCAGGTCCGTGCCCGGCGCTACTGCGGCGAGCGTCGCTCGCAGAACTTCTTCGTCTGCCTGTCCCACGTGTGCGTGCCCCTGACGTCGCCTCTGGATCTGACCAGCCCGCCGGTCGCGGCCGTCTGCGAAGTGCCTTTGCTGGGGCGTCGTCGCGGTCAGGCGTTGATCTTGCCACGGAAATCGTTGATATCGGTGGGCGGCTTGTGATCGGCGCTGACCATGTCGAAGGCCATCACCGCTGCCTGAGCCAACGTCCCGGCCTGGGCCACGTGCATACCTGCTGGTGGAGGGCCTTCGGTCAGCGACCCCAACGGCACCACGGCTCGGCGAAAACCGATGCGGTGGGCCTCGGCTAGTCGGCGTGGCACGCCGGTGACCGACCGCAATTCCCCAGCCAAGCCGACCTCGCCAAACGCCACTGTGCCCAGCGGTAAGGCCCGGTCTACGCTCGCCCCGGCCAGAGCCAAAGCGATCGCCACGTCGGCCGCAGGCTCTGCTAAGCGCACACCACCGACGGTGGAGGCGTAACAATCGCTCGACGTGAAATCCAGACCCACCCGACGACTCAGCACGGCCAACACCATCGCCAGTCGGGATGAGTCGAGGCCACTGGTCGTCCGCCTCGGACTGCCCCCGGCACTGGGCGATATCAATGCTTGCACCTCGGTGACCAGGGGCCGACGCCCCTCCAGCGTCACCGTCACGCAGGTGCCCGCCACCGCTACATCCCGGCCGGTCAGGAACAGCGCACTGGGATCCGGAAGGCCCACGATGCCGGCGTCCCCGAGGTCGAAGCAGCCGACCTCGTCGGTCGGCCCGAAACGATTCTTGACCGCGCGCACCAACCGCAAACGAGAGTGGCGCTCGCCTTCGAACTGCATTACCACGTCCACCAGGTGCTCCAGCACTCGAGGCCCGGCGATCGAACCGTCCTTGGTGACGTGCCCGATCAGCATGGCCGACATGTGTCGGGCCTTCGCGGTCTGGATCAGCGCTGAGGCGACTTCCTTGACCTGACCCACGTTGCCCGGCGCCCCCTCGAGGTCGGCGCTCGAGACCGTTTGCACCGAGTCGACGATAAGCAAGGCGGGCTCCACTCTCTCGACGTGGCCCAGAATCGAGGCCAGGTCGGTCTCGGCCGCGAGGAACAGTGTCGGAGCCAGCGCCTTGATGCGCTCGGCCCGCAATCGGACCTGGGCCGCGGATTCTTCCCCGGAGACGTAGAGCACCCTGCGGCCTTCACGTGCCGCGCGCGCGGCCACATCCAAGGCCAGGGTGGATTTCCCGATGCCGGGCTCTCCCGCGAGCAGGACCACAGCCCCAGGCACGAGCCCCCCGCCGAGCACCCGGTCGAATTCGCTGACTCCGGTGGAACTGGCGCGGGCGAGGTCCAGGCTGACCTCTTCAATGGGCACTGCGGGCCGTGCTGGTGTGACGGCTGCCGTGCGCGCACTGCTCGCCCCGGCCTCGGCGACGCTTCCCCACTCCTGGCACTCCCCGCAGCGGCCCACCCACTTGATGCTGGTCCACCCGCACTCTGAGCACCGATAGGCCGGGCCTTGCTTCTTGGATGTGGTGCTGCGGGAGTTGGCCATGAGGCTCAGGCTAGGTGTCGCCACCGACAATGGGGGACATATCAGGGCCGGAAGGGCTGCTAGGTGACGTCAGTGGGGTCGGTAGCGGTTTGGTGGTGTGCCACAGGTTGACGGCATAGTCCACGCCATTGCCTGGATGATCGCCGACGATGCCGACCGCTATGTCAGGCGGAAACTCAATCGAGACGACTGCTTCGAAATCGGCTCGTGAAGCAAACTCCCAACCCATGTCAACGCGCACGCACTCCCAGCCATGGCGACGCCAGAATCGCTCGATGGCGAGTGGGTCGTAGTCGGGCCAAGCCGCCCTGAACCAGATGCCGAACGTGGACCGGGTAGCGTCGTTGTCGATAACAAACGCGGTGCCGCCGGGGGCTAGGACCCGGGTCAACTCGGCGAGACCGGGCTCGCAGCCGGGCCCGAAAAAGTAGGCCCACCGAGCATGGACCACGTCGATCGATGCGTCGGCGACGGGGAGATCCTGGGCGGTCCCCTGCCGCACCTCGACGTGCGGCGCGTCCAGGGCGGCCAGGCGCTCGCGGGCCCGCTGCACCAAGGGCGGGTGCGGTTCGACCCCGATCACCGACGCGGCACGGGCCCCCAGGATCGGCAGGTGGTAGCCGCTGCCACACCCCACGTCCAAGACCCGGGCACCCGTGTGGTCAGCAACTGTGGCCATGGCCCACCAGATCGCGCCGTCGGGGTCGACGCCACGGTTCTCGATTTCGTAGATGTCGGCGTCGTTCCAAATGTTGGGGCTGACGATGACCGGATCGTCCACTACTCATCCCGCTTGAGACCGGCCGTCGCAGCGGCGGTCGCCGGGTGCACGAAGAGCGGCAGCATCGCGCGCCCGTTGGGCATCGTCCGCGCTGGAGCTGGCCGGTCTGCGATCACCTGGTCGCACAACTTGACCAGCACCTCGTAGGCTGGCGCTCCCATGAGTTCCACCAATTCGGCCGCGGCGGTGCGATACAACGCGTCGGCTGCCGAGTGCGCCAGTGGTGATGCCGTGCAATACCAGTCGAAGTCATGACCGCCGGGGCCCCATCCGCTGCGATCGTATTCGCCGATGGTGATCTCGACGTATTCGGTTTCGTCGGCGAGCATGACCTCGCGGTAGCTGCGTTGCAGCGGCAACTGCCAACACACGTCCGGCTTAGTCGTGTGCGGCGGAAGTCCTGCAGCTAAGGCGTGCTGGTGCAAGGCGCAGCCAGGCCCCGCAGGGAAGCCGGGGCGGTTCAAGAAGATGCACGCGCCGTCCACCGTCGTCGTGGTCGTCTCAGGAGGATCACTGGGTCGGTCGCCCGGCACAGTCGCTACCCAGGCGTCGTCCTGGCCGAGATCGTGCATCTGCCACTCGTCGGGGCCCAACGTCGCCGCGACCGCGCGCACCCGCGCGATGTCGTCGGCATCACTGAAGTGAGCACCCAAGGTGCAGCAACCGTCGTCGGGTCGTTCGGCATACACCCCTGGGCAGCCCTGCCCGAAGATGCACTGGTATGCCGACGTCAGCCAGGTCAGGTCGACGCGCAGGCGCTGCGCGGGCTCGGCGGGGTCGGTGAACTCAGCCCACAGGCGCGCAATGTCGGTGTCCACCTCGTCAGTGGTGGCAGTGTCGTTCACCACGACAGCGTAGATGGCCGCGGCATCAAGGCGACCCGTTAATCTGCCCAAGAGAGGACTACTGTGTGCGCCATGAAGCAGAGCGCGTATGGCAACGCCTAAAGTGCCATCCGTGCCAGTGCACCTCTCGACATCGTCGGTGTATCCGAAGGGGCCCGGGTACTGCTTCGACCTGGCGCAGCGTCTGGGGTACGACGGGGTCGAGATCATGGTCTGGACCGACGAGGTGAGCCAAAAGGCGGCACCGCTTCGGGCCTTGGCGGCCGAGCACGAGCTGGCCATCGGAGCTATCCATGCGCCGACTCTGCTCCTGGCTCAGCGACTGTGGGGCTGGGATCCCTGGGGCAAGATTGATCGATCGATCGAGTTGGCGCAGGACGTGGGGGCACCGGTCGTGGTCGTGCACCCGCCCTTTAGGTGGCAGGGGAAGTATGCCGAAGGCTTTGTCGACGGCATCGCGCAGCGGGCCGAGGGCACCGACGTGATCCTTGCCGTAGAGAACATGTTTCCCTGGCGGGTGGGCTCGACTGACCTGAAGGCATACCTACCGGCACACGACCCCACTGATGTCGACTACGAGCACATCACCTTCGACATTTCGCACGCTGGAACGTCGGGCAGCGACGCGTTGGACATGCTCCTCGGATTGGGCTCCCGGGTGGCCCACCTGCATCTCGGCGACAGCATGGGGACGTTCAAGGACGAGCACCTCGTCCCGGGTCGCGGCGTGCAGCGATGCGCGGAAGTGTTGCAGCACCTAGCGGGCACCGAGTTCGGCGGGGTGGTGAGCCTCGAAGTCAGCACCCGCAAGGTCGACGAGGAGCAACGGCAAGTCGATCTCGCCGAGTCTTTGGCTTTCGCTCGGACCCATTTAGGCGCCCCGCAGTAGCGAGCTAGCGGACCGCGAGGCCCGGCAGCGGGACCCAAGGGGGACGCTGCACCAGCAGCGCGCGCAAGAGCGTAGCCTGACCCCATGAATCTCGGGATCCTTGACCCTGCGCCATTGCTACGACGGGGACTGCTAGAGGTGAGCCGCCACAATTCACTGCGCACTGTGATCGAGAAGGCACCGGTCAGTCGCAATGTCGTCAACCGATTCGTGGCCGGAGCAGACACCGAGTCGGTGGTCTCAGTTGCCAGCGAGCTCACCGCCACGCAGCGGTCGGTCACCATCGACTACCTCGGGGAAGACACCCTGGATATCGAGATGGCCACCGGGACTAAAAATGCTTACCTCGAGTTGCTTGCGCAGTTGTCCGACGCCGGCCTCACAGCGGGCGGATCGGTGGAGGTCAGCCTGAAGCTAAGCGCCCTCGGCCAGGCTCTCGGGGCCGACGGATACGAGCGGGCTTTGGACAACGCACGCGAGATCTGCCGAGTGGCCGCCAACGCAGGCACCACGGTGACGTTGGACATGGAGGACCACACCAGGACGGACGCGACGCTCTCGGCGCTTCGTGAGTTGCGCCAAGATTTCCCGTGGGTTGGTGCCGTGCTGCAGTCCTACCTGCACCGCACCGAAGCGGACTGCCAGGACCTGGCTTACGAAGGCAGCCGTGTGCGGCTGTGCAAGGGCGCCTACAACGAGTCCGAGAGCGTCGCCTACCAGGACAAAGTCGATGTCGACAAGTCCTACGTCCGCTGCCTGAAGGTGCTGATGGCCGGCAAGGGATACCCGATGGTAGCCAGTCACGACCCTCGCATGATCGAGATCGCCGGGACACTGGCTGATCGGGCCGGGCGGGCCAGCGACACCTTCGAGTATCAGCTACTGCTCGGCATCCGCCCCGATGAGCAACTGCGCTTGGCGAAGGCCGGCTCAACGGTGCGGGTCTACGTGCCCTACGGCGACGAGTGGTACGGCTACTTGGTGCGTCGCATGGCTGAGCGTCCGGCCAACATGATCTTCTTCGCCCGGTCCGTGATGACCAAGAACTGACCTTATGAGCATCGCTATCCTCGGCGCGGGTGTTATGGGCAGCACGTTGCTGTCGGCGTTCATCCGCGCGGGGCACAACGTCAGCGATATCACCGTCAGCGATAAGGTCGAAGCCCGGCGCAACGAGGTTGCCGCGCAGCATGGGGTGTATGCCGCCGACCCGGCCAGCGCGTGCCGCGGTAGTTCGGTGGTGGTGGTCGCAGTCAAACCACAAGACATGTCCGCACTGCTGCAGGAGATCAGCAGCAGTGTGGAGCCCGGTGCCTTGGTGATCTCGATCGCCGCTGGGATCAGCACAGAATTCCTGGAGAAACACCTGCCGACCGGGACGTCGGTGGTGCGGGTGATGCCCAACACGCCCGCGTTGGTCGATGAGGCGATGTCCGCGTTGGCGCTCGGTCGTCATTGCACGCCCGAGCACGGCATAGAGGCCGAGGCGCTGCTATGCACCATCGGCAAGGTCATCACCCTCGACGAACATCACCTCGACGCAGTGACGGCCCTGTCCGGCAGTGGTCCGGCATACATCTTCTATGTGGTCGAGGCCATGATCGAAGCGGGTGTGCTCCTGGGATTGCCTCGGGTCACAGCCACCGAACTCGTCGTCCAAACCCTCTACGGGGCGGCGACGATGATGCGTGAGACTGGGCAACACCCCACCGTGTTGCGTGAGCAAGTGTCGAGTCCCGGCGGGACCAGCGTGGCCGCGTTGCGAGAGCTCGAAGACCACAAGGTGCGGGCCGCGTTCATGACGGCCATCGAATCAGCTGCCCGTCGTTCCAAAGAGTTGTCTGCCCAAGACTGAGGCAATCTGCTAGAGAACGCTATCCGGGGCCATTTCCGTGCGCTTTACCTTCTGTTCATCTGAGTTCCGGGGGTATGGGGCCGGACCTGTGCCACAGTATGCGCATGACAGAGATCAGTGTGCGCCGTCTCGGTGAAGCGGATTGGGAAGAGTATCGCCAAACGAGGCTGCGCGCCCTGACGGAGTCGCCAGAGGCCTTCGTGGCCTCGGTGGACGAGGAAACTGAGTATCCCGAGGAGCGTTGGCGGGATCGCATGC
>JBBSVB010000065.1:0-10158 GCA_038233875.1 Actinomycetales bacterium
AGGTGCTGGTGGACACCGAGACCAGAATCGAGCAAGCGCTGGGCTTTGAGCTGGAGCCCGGCCCCGTCACCACCGAGAGTTTCCCGGCACAGAGCAATGGTGCAAGCATCACCAGCGCAGATGTGGTGACCCTCGATTACACCTCAGCGGCTGGCGCAACGGGCAGTATCTACGCCTACCGAGAGGGCGAATACGCTTTGATCATCTACACCGCGTGCTCGGCTAATGTGCCGTTCGACGACGTGAACGAGCAGGACTTCGCACCCTTCATTGCCGAGCAGGTCTCCATCAATCTCGAATACTGAGCCCAGCGTTCAGTAGCGCGGGAGACTTTGGTCTACGTCGTCGATCCAGGCCAGCATCCCGCCGTCCATCACCCGCACATCGGGGTGGCCAAGGGCCATGAGGTGTTGCGCCGCGCGTTCGGCTCGCGGACCAACCTTGCAGGTCACCACCACGGACTTACCCCCGAGCGGCGATAGGTCGCTCCAGTCGAGCACGTCCTGCAGGGGCACCAGGAGCGCCCCGGGGATCGCGCCCAGATCGTGCTCAGCAGGCTCACGCACGTCCAAAACCACCAGGTGGTCCGGGCGGGAAGCGACGTCTGCGGCAGACATGGCAGCCAACGGCTCGTTCGTATGCTGCACGCCGCTCGCCTGGCTCGCCAACCCCCGCGTGGGGTTGGGGCGCAGTGGGATCTCGCGGGTCGTCATACCGGCGACGTCGATCAGCAGGACCCGGCCAATCAACGGCTGACCCGCGCCGGTGATCAGCTTGATCGCCTCGGTGGCCATGATCGAGCCGACCTGGCCCACCATCGCCCCCAACACCCCGGCATCTGCACAGGAGGGCACGACCTCTGGCGGCGGCGCGGTCGGGAAGAGGTCACGCAACTGCACCGCCTCGCCGGCCGGCACCCACGGCGCGGGCACGAACGTCGAGACCTGTGCATCGAAACGCAACACCGCGGCCCACACCAGCGGCAGACCCAACTCGACGCAGGCATCGTTGACCAGATAGCGCGTCGGGAAGTTATCGGTCCCGTCCAGCACCAGATCGTGCCCACGCATCAGGTCGTGCACGTTGTCGGCACTGAGCCGCGTATGCCGAGTCGTCACCGAAACGCCAGGGTTCAGCTCCGCCAGGGCTCGGGCTGCGCTCTGAACCTTTGGGGTGCCGACATCGACGGTCCGGTGCAGCACTTGGCGCTGCAGGTTGGACACCTCCACCACGTCGTTGTCGATGATCGTGACGTGGCCGACGCCGGCCGCGGCTAAGTAGACCAGCGACGGGCAGCCCAACCCGCCAGCCCCGACCACGCAGACCCGCGCGTTCAGGAGTCGCCGCTGACCCGGCATACCGATGCCCGGCACGAGCAGGTGCCGCGAGTAGCGCTCTATCTGGTCGTGAGTCAACTCAGCCCCGACCTCGACCAGCGGCGCAAGCTCTGTCATCGGCCCATCATCGCTCACCCCGCCGAGCGCCACCTGACCCAAGGTCGTAGCGTAAGGGGATGGACTTTAGATACCTCGGCAATAGCGGCCTCAAAATCTCCGAAATCACCTATGGCAACTGGTTGACACACGGGTCGCAGGTGGAAAACGACGTGGCGACCCAGTGCGTGCGCGCCGCGCTCGACGCGGGAATCTCCACCTTCGACACCGCCGATGTCTACGCCAACACGATCGCAGAGTCGGTGCTCGGCGACGCGCTCAAGGGCGAGCGCCGGGAAAGCCTCGAGATCTTCACCAAGGTCTACTTCCCCACCGGCCCAGGTGGCAAGAACGACACTGGCCTGTCCCGCAAGCACATCATGGAGTCGATCAACGGCTCGCTGCAGCGGTTGCAAACCGATTACGTCGACCTGTACCAGGCGCACCGGTACGACACCGAGACACCGCTGGAGGAGACGATGCAAGCCTTCGCCGACGTCGTGGGCCAGGGGAAGGCGCACTACATCGGGGTCAGCGAGTGGACGGCCGATCAGATCCGCGCCGGGGTCGAGTTGTCCCGCGAGATGGGCTTCCAACTGATCTCGAGCCAGCCGCAATATTCGATGCTGTGGCGCGTCATCGAGGACGAGGTGGTGCCGACCTCACGCGAGATGGGGGTCTCGCAGATCGTCTGGAGCCCGATGGCTCAGGGCGTGCTGTCCGGCAAGTACGAGCCGGGCGCGGAGCCCCCGGCAGGCTCGCGGGCTGCGGACGAAAAGGGTGGCGCCGACATGATCAAACGCTTCATGAACGACGACGTGCTCAAGCGGGTCCAGAAGCTCAAGCCGATTGCTGAGGCCGCCGACCTGTCGATGGCCCAGCTGGCGATCGCCTGGGTGCTGCAAAACGACAACGTGGCCACGGCGCTTGTGGGTGCTTCCCGGCCCGAGCAGGTCGGCGAGAACGTGAAGGCGGCTGGTGTGAAGCTCGACAAGTCGACCATGAAGGCCATCGACAAGGCACTGGGCAAGGTCGTCGAGAAAGACCCACGCAAAACCGATGAGGTCGCCCCCAAGACACGGATGGCCTGATGGTCTAGCTCGGCGTCAAGGTGTCGGCGGTGCACTCATCCGAGATGTGCCGCCGACAGGCCCGTCCAAAGCGGCTCTCGGGTTCACCTGAACCCTGGGGCCGCTTTTGGCGGGCGTGTCGCCGGGACCACGGACGTGCGTGGCGTTCGTGCTGGCCAAACCGCTTTGATGCGGGGTATACCGTCCGCGCCGTAGCGTAGGGCCGTGACCTCGACCAGCAACCACCCTGGCACCGGCAGCGAGCCGGACCCCCGGGGTTGGTTGGCTCGGCGGATCTTCCCTGAGGGCACCACGCCGGACCCGCGCTTCAGTCTGGCCAACGAGCGCACCTTCTTGTCGTGGATTCGCACGGCCCTGGCCCTGCTGGCGGGAGGCATCGCGGTCGAGGCGTTCGGCGTGCTCGAAGACCCCTTCCGCAAGGGTGTCGCGATCTTGTTGCTCCTGCTCGGGATGTTCGTCAGCGGAGGTGCCTTCGTGCGCTGGGTCGGTGTCGAACGTGCCATGCGGCAAAAAGCCCCGCTGCCCTTGCCGCTGATAGCCCCCGTGCTCGGCATCGGAGCTGCGTTCGGTGCCTTGGTCGTCATCATCGTGATCGCTCTCCAGTGAAGCGCCCTCAGGTCAGCCAGCCACATACCGCCGCTGACGTGGATTCGGGCCTACAGCCAGAGCGCACCTCCATGGCCTGGTCGCGCACCGGGTTGGCGTGCTGCATCGCGAGCGCCGTCGGGTTGCGGTGGTTGCCGTTCTACGGTGCTGGCGTGCTGATTATCCCGGCGCTGACGTTAGTCGCCGCCGTCGCCATCAGCCTCACCCAGCAACACCGCATCCGGATCGCGGTGAGCGGCATCCAGCAGGAGGGCCTGGCGCTGGACCCTGGGTCGATGATCGCGCTGGTGGCGATCTGTTGGGCACTCGGCATCTCCGGGGTCGTCCTCGTGGTGCTGCAGTAACGGCTACGCAATAAACGGCGACTGCACCCGTATGCGGTCCCGCTCGCTCACCGGCCCCGCCGCCAGCGTCTGCTTCCAGGCTTGCGCAATACGAGGCACCGCCTGCTCGAGCGATTCCACCGGCAGCACGAACGGCAGCCGCATCCACTGATCCAACCCACCGGCGGGGGCGAAGTTGGGACCTGCCGCCAGCCCCACTCCAGACCGAGCAGCGTGAGCCACTAGGGCCGTGGACCTCGCCTGCGGCAACTCGCACCACAACGACAACCCGCCCGCCGGTCGCGTCACCCGCCAACTCGGCAGCTGTTTCGACATAGCCGACAACAAGACGTCGCGCCCCGCCGCAAAACTGGACTGACGTTGCGGCACGATCTCCGCCCTGCGCCTCATCAGCGCCGCCACCGCGAGTTGTTCGACCACGGGGCTACCCAAGTCGAGTTTGAGACGACTGGTCGCCATCGACCGCGAGCGCGCCGGCGGCATCCGCAGCCACCCGATCCGCAACCCACCCCAGAATGTTTTGCTGACTCCGCCGACGGTGATCGAGTCGGGCACGAAGGCGGCCAGCGGTGGCGGCATTGACACGTCGTCGCACGCCAACTCCACTGGCGTCTCGTCGATGATCGGCACCACCCCGGCACGGGTCAGGAGCGTACCCACCCGCTCCCGCTGGACTTGGTCCATCAGCGCTCCGGTGGGGTTGTGAAAATCCGGCACGAGGTATGCCGACCGCGCACTGACCTGGCGCAGCAACAGCTCCAGACCGGCCGGGTCCCACTGCATACCCATCGCGTGGTGATCGATGGGGTGCGGCACCAAGCGGGCACCAAGCCCCTTCAAGGTGGCGATGGCGTTGGGGTAGGTCGGGCTCTCGGTCACCACCCGAGCGCCGCGCAGCCCGAGCGCCTGGATGGCGATGGCCGTGCTCGACAGCGCCCCGGACGTGATCAGGATCTGGTCGGGAGTCGTAGGCAAGCCGCGCTCGGTGAATCGTGCTGCGACCAAGTCGCGCAGCACCGGTAGCCCGCTGGGGTAATACCCCACCCCCGGCAGGTATGCCGCCGCGTCGGCGACCGCTTCCTCGTAGGCCCGCATCAGCCACGGACCGGCGCTCGCGGCGGTCGTGGTCAAATCGATCGCTTCGGGGTCACCTCCGGCCGGGGTGAGTAGGTGATCGACGCGCCCGCCGGGCACCATCGGCAGGTGCACCACACTGCCGGAGCCTTGCCGGGTGCGGATGTACCCCTGGTCGCGCAGCTCTTGGTAGGCCCTGGTGACGGTGCTGCGGCTCAGACCTAGGGCGAGGGTGAGCTCGCGCTCACTGGGAAGGCGTGCCCCTGCAGGCAGCCGACCGTCGGTGATGGCGCCGCGTAGGCGGTCGGCCAAGCCTGCATACAGCGGAGGTTTGAGGTCGTCGCTGCCTAGGGCGCTCGAGATGGCTCGGGTGGATAGCACGCGCTGCATGGCGCAACCGTGCCACGAGTGGCCTTCCAGTAACAGTCCATTCAGACAATGGACGTGCTCTTAGGTCGTTTCTTTCGGGTCACGACGTCGACGAGCCCAGTGGACCGTGACGGGGACGATGAAAGCGGCGAAGAGCGATCCGGCGTAGAACCCCCAGAACAACGCCATGCTCACGATCGCCAAGGCAATATCTCGATCCCGCTCCGCGCCCCACAGCCCACGAGTCGGCAACGCGGCCCCACGACGTTCGGCCTGTGCCCGCAGCGCCCGCGAGAGTTGGCCGACTGCGCTGGAGATCGCACCGGTGTCACCGACTCGGGTTTGCTGTTTGGCTTGGAGCCCCATCGCTATCCCCAACGCCCACGGGCAGATGGGGGCCGCTAATCCGAGTGCTATGACCCCCGCGACGGCCACGGTGTCCGAAACTCGCCCGTCCGCAGCGGCATACAAAAGCCAGCCGGAAGCAAGGAGGTAGAGCACGATGATGCTGGACACCGCATACAACGCAATCTCGGTGATGGCCCGGCTCCGATACCCACGCGGCTTGCGCTCTGCAGGCTCATCCATCGTTTCATTGTGCGGCCCCCGGCTGAACTCTCGCCGGAGGCCCCCAGAAATGCTGGCTGAGCTCGGCCAAGAACCACGCTCAGATCCGAGGATTTAGCGGTGCGAAGAACCCGCGCTCGAGGAGGAGCGACGAGCCTGACCACCCTGGCCTTGGCCTCCGCGCGGGCCACTGCGACGACCGCCGCCTGATCCGTTGCCGGCGGCATTACCCGAGCCCGGACGGCGACCGCCCGGAGCCTGGCGACCGCGTTGCTGCTGGCGCTGACCGCCGCCACCGCCACGCACCGGGGTTGCAACGACCGGAGGAGGCGTCAACTTCACGCCGCCTGCCGGACGGGGAGCAATCTCGCTCAGCAACGGGTGGCCAACCTGCACTCGCGTGGTCGTCGGGTTGACCCCGGCGGCCTTGGTCAGCGAGCGGACGTCGCGCGCCTGGTCGCTGGTCATCAGTGTGATGACGCGGCCCGACGCACCGGCGCGAGCGGTGCGACCAGAACGGTGCAAGTACGCCTTGTGCTCGACGGGCGGGTCGGCGTGAATGACTAGACCGACGTCGTCGACGTGGATACCGCGGGCGGCGATGTCCGTGGCCACCAGGGTCGGGGAGGCACCGGAGTGGAAGGCGTCGAGGTTGCGAGTCCGCGCGTTCTGGGCCAGGTTGCCGTGCAACTCCACCGATGGCACGCCGCGGGCGTTGAGCTGACGAGCCAACTTTTTGGCGCCGTGCTTGGTCCGGGTGAAGACGAGGCTGCGACCGGGGGCCGAGACCAGATCGGTTAGCACGTCGAGGCGGTCGGCATGCTCGATGTGCAGCACGTGGTGCTCCAACGACGCACCCGGCGACTGGGCCGAGTCGGCGCTGTGGCTGACCGGGCTGGTCAGGTAACGCTTGACCAGCGTGTCGATGCCACCGTCGAGGGTCGCGGAGAAGAGCATCCGCTGCCCGACCTTGGGCGTGCGGTCCATGATGCGCTTGACGCCGGGCAGGAATCCCAGGTCAGCCATGTGATCGGCCTCATCCAGGATCGTAATCTCGACGGCGTCGAGCTTGGCGTGACCCGTGTTCATCAGGTCTTCCAGTCGGCCCGGGCAGGCAATGAGCACGTCGACACCGGCAGTCAGGGCTTTGACCTGCGGTTGCTTGCCCACCCCACCGAAGACGGTCATGATGCGCAACCCGCTGGTGCGAGCCAGCGGCTCCACGCTTTCAGCAATTTGACCGGCGAGCTCACGGGTCGGGGCCAGGATGAGGGCGCGCGGCTTGCACGACTGGCGAGGCGTGCCCGATGCGGCCAGGCGCGCAACGAGGGGAAGGGCGAACGCGAAAGTTTTACCGGAGCCCGTGCGGCCCCGGCCTAGGACGTCGCGCCCGGCGAGCGAGTCAGGCAACGTTGCGGCCTGGATGGGCGTGGGCTCAGTGATCCCGCGAGCGTTCAGCGCGGACACGAGCGGCGCGGGCACGCCGAGGGAAGCAAAAGAAGAAACAGACAAGGGTTACAGACTCCAGTGAGTTGGTATGTGGTGTCCCGCCCAACACGCTGTGCCCGGCATCAGTGGCGGGGACGTGGCTCAGACGAGATCTCGTCTGGGCGCATCACCCCGAGGCAAGACTGTGCGGGGAGGCAACCCAAGGTTACGTCAACGTGGCCTCCCGCTTCAACGTGACCTCGCTTGTACAACGTGACCTTGCTCACCAACGGTGTAGCAAAGTTTTTAACTTCATGAACTAAAAAGGGGCTAAAAATGGTCCGCCGATAACCATTTCGTTAGGTTTACATTGCCTTCCAGATGGAGGCATTGGACCCCTCGGTTGCGTCCGCGTGCCTCACATGTTTCTGTCGTAGAATCTTCGCTCCTCACGACGAAAGACGGGCAAGGCATTGCGGTATCCACTCCTTCTCACGGTCGCGTCTGCTCTGCTTCTTGTCACGGCACTGTGGGCTTATTCGGCTGGGCGTTTCCCGCTTGCCATCATCGGAACAGTAGCCGCCGTAGGACTGCTCCTCGCAGTCTTTATGAGGGGATTGCGCCGCGCATCGGCAGTGGTCGACGGCGCCGATCGGATGCTCGATAAAAATCGAGATCGGGATGCTCACTCCACATCGCTAGACGCCTAGGCCGCAACCCCGATGGCGAAGCAGACATAGCCTGTTCGTGTGCCGTACTTCACACACGATGGCTTGACCTTTGCGACTGACGAGAATGGACCACTTGACCGGCCCATAGTCGTTCTCCTGCACGGTTTTCCACAGGACTCACGCGCCTGGGACGACGTCGTTCCGGCGCTGCACGAAGCGGGTTTACGGACGTTGACCTTCGACCAACGGGGTTACAAGCCTGACAACACGCCGGCCGGAGCTAGCGCTTACGGCATACCGGCTCTTGCTGGCGATGTGCTCGCCGCTTTGGACGCCGCTGGGGTCGAGCGTGCTCACCTAGTGGGCCACGACTGGGGAGGCGCGGTGGCGGGGCACCTCGCCGGGACGAGTTCGCGAGTGGATAGCCTCACGGTGCTTTCCACACCGCACCCCGCCGCGCTGAAGTGGTCGTTCACCCATAGCCGTCAAGCCTTGTCGAGTTATTACATGGCCCTCTTTCAACTACCCGTATTGCCCGAGCGTTTTTTGTCGCCTCGCCTTTACGGCTTCTATCGAAAAACTGGCCTTCCGCGTCAACACGCAACGCGGTATGCGCAAAAATTTGCTGACCCCGCAACCCTTATGGGCCCTATGAATTGATATCGCGCCGCGCTGAGATATCGCAGTGCGACACCGAAATCGAAGGTGCCGACAACCTATATCTGGGGACGCAACGATTTCGCGTTGGGTGAGGCAGCCGCTCGCCGGACCGCTCGTCACGTCGGAGCTGAGTACCGCTTCGTCGAGATCGAAGCCGGTCACTGGCTCCCCGAGACCCACCCCGATTTCGTCGCCGAGCAGATCGTGCGCCAAGTCCGCTGCTAACCACGCGCGAAAGGCCTGCAGTTAGTCGACCGCCGAAGGCCTTGCGGTCTCCCTGCCCAGTCGAGCAGAGAAGAACCTCTCGATCCTGCCCCACGCGTCATCGATGACCTCAGCGTCAGGTTTCAAGCCGAGCACTCGAAAGAGAGGCTGCATCGGGCGTGGGCCTGTCGGCAGCTCATTCAAGAAGGAGTGCCCCGCTGGCCCGTATTCCATCACGTCGTGCTCGATGCCGTGCTCCTGGAGAGCATGCGTCAACTCGCTCGCGGCACCGCGCAACGATCCGTCTTGACCGCCATAGGAAGCCACGATCGGGCATAGCGCCGCAGTCCGGTCGAGATCTTTGGGCAGCATCCCGTAGTTCACCGACGCCGCTTCGTAGCGATCAGCGTCGGCGGTGAGCAAGGCGAAGCCGCCGCCCATGCAGAACCCGATGATGCCGATCTTGTCGGTCACGTCGGCTCGATCCAGCAACGCCAATCGGGCCGTCTCGATGTCGGTGAAGGCGCGCCCCGAGCCGCGCAGGACGCTACGCATCGTCGCCACCAGGCACGACCGTGCTCCCCCGGCGGAGTACAGGTCCACGGCCAGCGCGGCATACCCCAGCGCCGCGAGGCGATCAGCCTGAGCCCGGGTGTTGTCGTCCACCCCGAAGATCTCGTGCACGACGACCACGCCGGGCCACGGGCCTGCACCGTTCAGGAGGCCTAGATATCCCTGTAGCGGCACCGACCCGCCGCGTGATGCTGACGCTTCGGTGAGGTCTACGTCCATCGCCTGAGGGTACCGGCCGCGCGTGGCTCCGGGCCTTCTTTTACAGTGAGCTATGGCTGGTCACGCACTCAAAGATGCTGTTGTTGCTGTTGTCGGGGCGAGCGGGGTGCTCGGATCGCACATCGCCGCCAAGGTGGTGGAGCGCGGAGGCCACGTCATCTTGGTGGGCCGGGACCAAGAGAAGCTGGCGGGGATCGGCATTGAAGGTGCGCCCATTGTCGTCGCCGATCTCAGCGACGCCGGCGCGGGCGACCGAGTCGCACAGGTCGCGAAAGAGAAATTCGGTCGACTCGACGGCCTCATCAATGCCGCTGGCGTGGTGGCCTTCGGCAACCTTGCCGACACTGACGATGCCGTCATCGAGGAACTCTTCTTTACCAACGTCATCGGCCCGCTGTGGATGATCCGCCGCACGACCCCGATGCTGGCCGAGTCGCAGGGCTTCGTGCTCAACATCTCCGCAGTCGTTGCCGATCAGCCCATGCCGGGGATGGCCGCGTATGCCGCCACGAAGGCCGCGTTGACCGGCGCGGACAAGGCCTTGGTCCGAGAGCTGCGACGATCCAAGATCAGCGTGTATGACGTGCGCCCACCGCACACGGAGACGGGTTTGGTCGACCGAGCGTTGGCCGGTGAGGCACCCAAGTTGCCGGAGGGGCTCACAGCCGACCAGGTGGCGACATCCGTCGTCGATGCCATCGAGCAAGGCCGACTTGACGTCTCAGCCGACGACATTTCCAAGGCCGCCGAAACAACCCCCTAGTCCCATCTCGCCTAGCACCGAAGGAGCAGTACGTGACATTCAGCAACGGAGACAGCGTCAGTTGGAAAACCTCGCAGGGGCCGACGTTCGGGACGGTGAAACAGAAGCGAGTGAACGACTTCGAGTTCGAGGGGCAGACCTTCCGCCCCACCGACG